>CAZFZW010000215.1:0-2009 GCA_964523465.1 uncultured Clostridium sp.
GGTCTGATGGTAACGGATGACAACGGCCGGATTACCGAGTTTCAGGAGAAACCAAAGAATCCGAAATCGAACCTTGCGTCCATGGGCATCTATATTTTTAATTGGGATATCCTGAAAAAGTATTTGACTTTGGACGAGGCAGACACAGAGTCGGAGAATGACTTTGGCAAAAATATTATTCCAAATCTTCTGAAAGACGGACGGGATATGTATGCATACCATTTTGACGGATACTGGAAAGATGTGGGAACCATTCCCTCTCTCTGGGAGGCAAATATGGAAGTCCTCGACCCGGAACACAGCGGAATCAATATTTTTGACACTGACTGGAAGATTTACAGCAGAAACAGTGGTATGACCGGTCATAGAATCGGCGCGAACGCTGTTGTGGAGAATTCCATGATTACGGATGGCTGTCGTGTGGCGGGAAGTGTAAAGCATTCTATTCTGTTTGCAGGCGTTCGTGTGGAAGAGGGCGCAGAGATTGAAGATGCAGTTATCATGGGCGGAAGTGTGATTAAAGCCGGCGCGGTGGTAAAGCACTGTATTATAGCAGAAAATGTAGTGATTGGCGAAAATGCTGTGGTGGGCGCGATGCCCTCCGGGAGCGCAAACGGCGTGGCAACCATTGGTTCCGGCGTGCATATCGGCGCAAAGGTAAAGATTGGACCGGATGCCATGGTAGACAGTGATGTGGAAGGCAGACCGGGTGCCATGATTGACAGTGGGGTAAAAGACGGATTGGCCAATATGGTAGACAGTGATGTGGAAGGCGGTAAGGCATAATGGTAAAATCAAATGTAAATGCACTGGGAATTATATTCCCGAACAGTTATGATACACTGGTTCCGCAGCTTGTAAGCAATCGGCTGATGGCTTCGATTCCATTTGCGGGGCGTTATCGTATGGTGGATTTTATTTTGTCCTCTATGGCAAATTGTGGAATCAATAATATTTCGCTGATCGTGCGTGAGAATTATCATTCTTTGATGGATCATCTCGCTGCCGGACGTGAGTGGGATCTTTCTTTAAAAAATGGTGGATTGAATATTGTTCCGCCCTTTGCGGAGAAAACAGTTAAGGTCTACAATGGACGTATTGAGGCATTGGCCAGTATCATGAATTTTCTGAAAAAGCAGAAAGAAAAATACGTAGTCATGTCTGATGCAAATATTGCGGTAAACTTTGATTTTAAGGCGCTGCTCAAGACTCACGTGGCAAGTGGAGCAGACGTGACAGTTGTATATAAGGAGGAAGAGCTTCCGGCGGGAGTTACGCTTCACGCCCTGATGGATACGGATATGTATTATACTTTTGAGTTGGAGGGGAACCATGTAAAGAAGATAAAAATCAACTCACAGGAGTCTGGTGTGCAGAACTTCTCCATGAATATTTATGTGATGGAAAGGGAACTCCTGATTCAGCAGATTTATGAGGCATATGTGCATGGACAGGTATATTTTGAGAGAGATATTCTTGCCCCCCAGTTGGATAAGCTGAAGGTGCAGGCTTACAGGTATGATGGCTACAGTGCCCGCATTTGCGATATGAAGAGTTATTTTGATGAGAACATGAAGCTTTTGGAGGAGGATAATCTGGATGCGCTGTTTGTGGGGAATCCGATTTATACGAAGATTCGTGATGATAATCCGACCAGATATATCAGCGGCGCGCGGGTAAAGAATATTATGGCCGCGGATGGCTGTGTCATTGAAGGCGAAGTAGAGAACTGTGTGCTTTTCCGTGGCGTAAAAGTGGGAAGGGGCGCGAAGGTTAAGAATTGTGTTCTGATGCAGGATACGGTAATTGGCGAAGGCACATTTGTGGAGTATCTGATTTCAGATAAAAATGTAAATATCACGGCAGGAAAGAAGCTGAGAGGTACAGATTCGTTCCCTGTGTTCGTGTCGAAGAACCAGGTTGTGTAGAGATGGGATAGTTCTCATATAGAAAAAAGGTAACTATTCAGAACAGATATATGCGGAACCGCATATATCGTATGAAACAGT
>CAZFZW010000216.1:0-1976 GCA_964523465.1 uncultured Clostridium sp.
GTGTGCATCAAATTTACGAAACTCCCATGCTGAATATATTTATGGTGTTGCTGAAATGTATAAAGCATGGGAGTTTCGTAACTGTTCAGTACCTTCACAGCTGCGACCGCAAGCGCATTAAAATCAGCTGCGCTGATGGGCGCTTGCTCCAACATATTGTACTGTTTCATACGATATATGCGATTCCGCATATATCTGTTCTGAATAGTTACGCCTTTTTACTATCTGCTGCACTTCATTTATGCGCCGCACGCTGTTTCTTCATAAAATCCTCGTATAAGGGTGACATTTCACGAAGCCGCACTATAATTTTCTTCAATTGCTCTATGGTATAATCGATTTCCTCCACTGTATTTCTTTCTGAAAGCGTGAGCCGCAGTGAACCGTGGGCAATCTCATGGGGCAGCCCGATTGCCAGCAGTACATGGGACGGATCCAGGGAACCGGAAGTGCATGCCGAGCCACTGGAGCCGCAAATCCCTGCCTGATCCAGAAGAATCAGCATGGACTCTCCCTCAATAAAACGAAATGAAAAATTAACATTATTAGGCAGACGCAGTTTCCGGTCGCCATTCAGCCTTACAAAGGGAATCTCCTGCTGCACACGTTCAATCAGGTAATCACGCAGCATGGTCTCTCTTTTGCTCCGTTCTGCCATATGCTCTCTCGCCAGCTCCGCCGCCTTTCCAAAACCCACGATGCCAGGCACATTCAGGGTTCCTGCTCGGCGCTTACGCTCCTGGGCACCGCCGTGAATAAAAGAAAGAATCTTTACGCCCTTCCGAATATATAGCATGCCAATACCTTTCGGACCATTGATTTTGTGACCGCTGGCACTCAGCATATCAATATGCAGCTCGTCCACATTCAATGGTATATGCCCATAGGCCTGCACCGCATCTGTATGAAACAATACACCATGTCGATGAGCAATTTCGCCAATTTCCCGCAAGGGCTGAATCGTACCAATTTCATTATTCGCCGCCATAATGGAAATCAAAATGGTATCCGGACGAATCGCCGCTTCCAGTTCGGAAAGCTTCACTTTTCCATTTTCATCCACGTTCACACAGGTTATCTCAAAGCCCTCTTTTTTTAAATAGTCACAAGTGTGCAAAACAGCATGATGCTCGATGGTACTGGTAATGATATGTCTGCCCTTTTTTGCATATGCCTCTGCCGTGGCCTTCAGCGCCCAGTTGTCCGCCTCACTGCCGCCTCCGGTAAAATAGATTTCCTCCGTTTTTGCTCCAATCAGTTCTGCCACATTTCTTCTGGCTTCCTCCACCGCTTTCCTTGCCGCTCCTGCGAAACTGTATACCGATGCGGGATTCCCATATTCCTCCGTAAAAAAAGGAATCATCTTCTCCAGCACCTCCGGGTAGACCTGTGTTGTAGCTGCATTATCCATATAAATCGTTTTTCTCATATTAATCATCCATTCCTTTCACTTTGTTTCGACATAAATAGTGATAAAAATTTGTATTTGTATTTGTATTTTTATTTTTTAATTTACTTTGTCATACGATTTTTGCGGAACCGCACAAATCTGTCCTAAATAGTCGCTTCATTTCATAGTTATTTACTAGGATATATTGATTATACACCTATATTTCCTATTGTCAAGCCAGGACTTGTTAAAATTCTAAAAACCAGAATAATAACAGGGTAACAGAAAAGGCACGGACACACAAAATACGCCATGCCTTTTCTCTCTTTATTCATTTACTTCCCAAAAGCGTTGTCTTTTACCGTCAATAAACTGTTAATATTCTGTCATTTCCGCAACGGAAACTATTAAGGAATCGCTGCTTTCCCCCAACATTTCGTACTCTTTTGCTATACTACGAAATCATTATTACAAGTAAGTACGGACTGCACAGCGAACCTGTTTGCCATGCAGTCCTGATTAAAGATAACGGTAACTGTTCAGGACAGATTTGTGTGGAACCGCACAAATCGTATGACAAAGTAAA
>CAZFZW010000217.1:0-1965 GCA_964523465.1 uncultured Clostridium sp.
AAACGGCTCTTCGTCAGTATTTCGTAGATATGCACAACCGCATCACCGAGATTTGACTCAAGTGCACTGAATCTTATGCACAGCTTTGCAGTGATATTCTTCGGGTCGCCGCCGACAACATACGCCACCGGATGTGCCTCGAATCCGCCGCAGATCAGGCGTGTGGTGTTTATAACCTGTTCGGCTGAGTGCAAATCGGTGTCGCTCTCGCCCAAAAGAGACGAGGCAAAGGAAAGATAAGACAGTTCCTCGGCCGTGCAGCTGTCCGCATCGAAATAGAGACTGACATAGACTATGCCGCCCGTGTGAAGGTCGTGCTTTATAACGGTTATGCCGTTTGATTCGAGTTCCTCGGTCGGGATAAACTCAGGCTGCTGAGGAATATCCGTCAGCTCAAGCTGCGGAATTGTCGCAAGCACCTCGGGGCTGTCCTGACTTTCCTGCCACGAAATGAGGCGTTCCTGTCTCTCGGCTACAGCAGCACAATCCTCGTCGCTCCAGAGAGCCACTTCGCTGTCGATACGCTTTTTCTCCTTTGCACGGCGTTCCTCGCCCGCCGTGTATGAGGGGTGGAGCACCACCTTTGCACTGTGGGGATTATCAAGGAACAGTTCACGGATGAGCTGTTCGAAATAGCCCTCGTTCATCTTCTCTTTGAGCTTTTCAAACAGGTCGCCGACTTCAAGATTCGCCGCAGGGTCGCCGCCGTAAAGCCACGACTCAAGGGCAGTAAATCCGAAGATTATACCCTGCGGATAATAGTCGAAGTCACGCTCACGCATCTTAAACTCGGTGCGTGCCATAACCGACTCAAGCTGAGCACGGTCAAGTCCGTTCTCGGCAAGCGTGCGAAGCTCAGACGAAATTGCCGTCTCGACCTTTTCAACATCTTCGTCACGCAGGTTTTTGACATCGACCGTCACCCACGGCTGAAGTATGCCGTCCACTACGCTCATTATCACTTCCTCGGCAAGTCCCTCACCGAGAAGTCTGCGACAAATCGGGGACTGGTTGCTGCCGCAGAGCACATCGCAGAGCACCTGTGACGCAACAATCTTTTCACGCTCGTCAAACGCACCTATTACCTTGCCGAATGCAAGGCGTGTCTTGCCCTCGGTGCTCTCACCCGGAGCTAATTCATATACGCCCTGTTCCTCTCCCGAAACGGCCTTTTGCATCTCGGGCGGAGCTATACGCTCACTCTTTTCGTACTTTGACAGATACTCGCCGTCGATAATATCGAGAGTCTTTTCAATATCCACATCGCCGTCAAGGAAGATATAGGCGTTGGAGGGTGAATAGAAACGGCGGTGGCTGTCGATAAACTTTTCATATGTCAAGTCGGGTATCTTCTCAGGGTCGCCACCGGAGACGAAACGGTAGGGCGAATCGGGGAAAAGCAGACGGTTGAGGCTGTTTGCAACAGTCTCGTCCGCACTCGCAAATGCACCTTTCATCTCGTTGAACACTACGCCCTTGTACGAGACATCGCCGTTTTCGTCAAGCTCATAATGCCAGCCCTCCTGATAAAATATCTCGGGCTTTGAATATATAAGCGGGCAGAATACGGAGTCGAGATAAACTCGCATAAGGTTTACGAAATCCTTATCGTTGCGGCTCGAGATAGGATAGAATGTTCTGTCCTGAAATGTAAGAGCGTTAAGGAATGTGTTAAGGGAGCTTTTCATCAGCTCGACAAACGGCTCTTTTACCGGATATTTGTCCGAACCGCACAAAACCGAGTGTTCGAGAATGTGGAAAACTCCGGTGTCATCCCACGGCAGGGTTCTGAATGCAATGCCGAAGGTTTTATTTTCCTCGTCACGCTTGAGCCAGACAAGCTGTGCACCGGTTTTGTCGTGCGTCATTCGATAAAGCTCCGCCTCAAGCTCGGGCAGGGGCGTTACACTGTTTACGGTAAATCCCCTGTAGCTGTGGCTGTTCATATATATTCCTCCTAAACTT
>CAZFZW010000218.1:0-1958 GCA_964523465.1 uncultured Clostridium sp.
TGGCACTTGATGTCAAAGCACCCGTTGAAAAGGGGCAGGTGCTCGGCAAGGTCGTACTGACTCTCGGGGATGAGACGGTAGGAGAGTATAATATAGTCGCTCCCGAGGCGGTCAGAGCGTTGACTTTCAAGGATGTTTTTGTCAGGCTCTTAGCTTCCCTTGCCGCATAATGTACAAATCGAATCCCTGCTTTTTGTCGAAATATACAAAAAGCGGGGATTATGAAGTATCAGAATAATTCCTTGCTCGGATATTGCTATAATGAGCTTATAAATTTGGCGATTTTTGTCGCTGACGGAAAAGAGGTAACAATGTGAAAAGCTATTTTAAACGACTGATGTCAAGTGCGTCGAAGGTAGAATTTGCCGTGTGGTGGGCGTTCCGTCTCGTTATGATAGGCGCAATAGTGAGCCTTCTGTTTACAAATCCGCCCTCCGATTTGCCTAAGCCGCAGATGGCACTTCAGCTGTTTGCAAACCTTGTCGGTATGTTTGCGTGGGAAATAATTCAGGCTTTGCCCGAGAAAAATTGCCTGCGTCAGCTGCCGCCCTATTGCCAGACTGTAGCGACTGTCGGACTTCTGCTCGCTTCATTTGGCGGCGCATTCCTCAATTTCTATTATTCGATATTTATGTGGGACAAGATACTTCATCTGCTCGGCGGTGCAGAGGGCGTGTTTATGGGCTATGAACTTGCCGTTGCCATGCAGAAGAGGGATAAAAAGCAGTGCAGCGTGCCGATAGTCCTACTTTGTGCGCTCGGCTTCTCGTTCTTCATTTCCACCTGTTGGGAGCTGTTTGAGTTCACTTTCGACCAGGTAGCAGGCGGCGATTCTCAGCATTGGTCTTACGCTCTTGCCGAGGCGGCAAACAACACAAGGACTTTCTTTGACCCCAAAGACCCTGCCCGTTTCGCCCTTATCGATACAATGACCGATATAGTTTTCAACGCCCTCGGTGCAGTGCCGTTCTATTTTATACTTAAAATCAAGCCTTATCATCACAAGGGCAAGCGTGATGTAAATGCTATGCTTGCCAACACCGAAGAAAAGGAATATGCAAAGATAAAATGAGTTTTCGTTGCCCCGTCTGCTCGCAGGAGCTTATTAAAAAAGAAAAAGTTATGCTTTGCCCCAACGGACACAGCTTCGACATCGCCGCCAAGGGATATGTAAACCTTTTGATGAACAACTCGTCGAGTGCAAAACGCCACGGTGATGACCGCTTGATGATAAATGCACGCCGTGATTTTCTGTCAAAAGGTTTTTATGAGCCTTTGAGAGAGTGCTTGTATGATTTTGTGAGTTGTGATTTTTCGAGCAACGGAACATTGCTCGATGCCGGATGCGGCGAGTGCTGGTATACCTCCTACTTCAAGCGCAGGCTCGATGAATCGGGACTGTCGCCCGAGGTTCTCGGTGTCGATATATCAAAGTTCGCACTCGAAAAGGCACAGAAAAATTCAGGCGTGGAGAGGGCGGTCGCCAGCATATTCAAGCTCCCCGTAGCGGATGAGTCGTGCGATGCACTTGTCAATATTTTTGCCCCGGCCTGTCCCGAGGAATTTTCCCGTGTGCTCAAAAACGGCGGCAGGCTTATAAAAGCCATACCGCTCGAGCGACACCTGTGGGAGCTGAAAGCGGCGGTGTACGATGCCCCATATGAAAACGAAGTTCCTCCTGCCGAACTTGAGGGCTTTACTCTTGCCGACAGCAAAGATATCACATATGAATTTACGCTCGAAAACAACCGTGATATAACTGACCTTTTCAATATGACCCCTTATTGCTACAAGACCTCGCACAGCGACAGGGAAAAACTTGAAAAGCTCGAACAGTTGACGGTCAGCACAAGATTCAGGGTGCTCGCTTATCGAAAAAACGATTGACAGACAACTTCCTCCGTATGATTTTTTCATACGGAAGATTTTTTCATATTCTTTTTCAGATATACCTGCTT
>CAZFZW010000219.1:0-1952 GCA_964523465.1 uncultured Clostridium sp.
CAGTTCCTCGGCGACAATGTTGAGGGCAAGGATGTTATCATCGTTGACGATATGATTTCCTCCGGCGAATCAATGATAGAGGTCGCAACCAAGCTCAAGGAGCTCAAGGCCAACCGTATCTTCATTTGCAGCTGCTTCGGTCTGTTCTGCAACGGTCTCGAGACCTTTGACAAAGCTTATGAGAACGGCCTATTCACAAAGGTATTCACCACAAACCTTGTCTACAGAACTCCCGAGCTCAAGAGCCGTGACTGGTATGTTGAAGTTGACCTGTCGAAGTACATCTCCTATGTCATCGACACTCTCAACCACGACACTTCCGTCAGCAAGCTCCTCGATCCGCAGGACAGAATCAACAATCTTCTTATCAGGAAAGGCTTTAAAAAGCCCGAGGACATCGAGCAAAAGTAAAAAACCTTTGAAAAATTTGCTTTGATGTGATATAATATTTTCAACGAGCAGCAATAATGCGTAAGTCCAGTTTTGGGCTTACGCATTATTTTTTTGCTTTTAAGGAGGTAATTTAAATGGAAGAACAAAATTCGTATCTCATCACCGAAAAGGTGAGCAGACTGATGAGGAAGTACGCAGTACCCTGCATTATTTCGCTGTTGGTCGGTGCGCTTTACAACATCGTTGACCAGATATTCATCGCAAACGCCACATATCTCGGCTCATACGGCAACGCCGCAAACACGGTCGTGTTTCCGTTGACGGTCATTGCGTTGGGCATCGCCGTCATGATAGGTGACGGTTGCTGTGCATTCGTCAGCATATCGCTTGGCGAAAAGCGAAGCGACAATGCCGCACGGAGCGTTGGAAATTCTATCGTTCTCTGCATTATAAGCAGTGCTGTTTTGACTGCCGTTTATCTGATTTTCGCAGACCCTATTCTCACCTTCTTCGGCGGCAATGTCAACGCCGAAACCTTCAAGCTATCAAAAGAATACTTCTTCTGGATAGCTCTCGGCATCCCCTTTTATATGTTCGGTCAGGCGATGAATCCGATAATCCGTGCTGACGGCAGTCCTAAATTTGCCATGGTGTCAACTCTTGTCGGTGCTGTCACGAACATCATCCTCGACCCGATATTCATCTTCGTTTTCAAATGGGGTATGATGGGTGCGGCGGTCGCAACGGTAATCGGTCAGATAGCCACCGCCCTGCTCTCAGTGTGGTATCTCTGCCACGCAAAAATAATCAAGCCGGATTCAGGCGATTTAAAGCTCAGCGGCAAGACTGTGAGAAAGACCCTCTCGCTCGGACTGTGCAGTTTTCTCGCCCAGATCTCGCTCGTGGCAGCAATGGCGGCTATAAACAACATGATCCGCAAATACAGTGCCATTGACCCCATTTTCTCGCAGGAACAGTATACGCAGATACCTATGGCGGTAGTCGGTATAGTTATGAAATTTTTCCAGATAGTTATTTCAATCGTCATCGGCATGGCAGCAGGCTGTATACCGATAGTCGGATACAATATGGGTGCAAAGCAATCAGGGCGAATAAAGAAGCTGTTCACAAAACTTCTCGCCGCCGAAACATGCATCGGCGCTGTGGCGCTCGTGATAGTTGAACTGTTCCCGAACCTGCTCATTCAAATTTTCGGTGCGGCAAACGAGAGCGTGTATTACACTGATTTCGCAGTCAAGGCATTCAGAATATATCTGTGTATGCTCGTGCTTGCCTGTATCAACAAAGCCACCTTCATTTTCCTGCAAGCTATGGGCAAGGCGGTTGAATCAACCATGCTTTCAATGGTGCGTGAGATAGTATTCGGCGTAGGCTTCGCACTGCTGCTTCCGCTGTTTTTCGGTCTTGACGGAGTGCTCTATTCAATGCCCGTGTCCGATGTCCTCACGGCGGTCATTTCAGCAATAATTATTATCAAAACCTACAGGCAGTTAAACAGCGAGAAAACAAATGTATAACAAGGTTGCAATCGGCAGGGG
>CAZFZW010000220.1:0-1930 GCA_964523465.1 uncultured Clostridium sp.
TGAATTTACTTTTTGTCTGCACGGGCAATATGTGCCGCAGTCCAATGGCAGAGGGAATGTTTAAAAATCTGCTTGCCGAAAAGGGCGAGAGCGGCGTTATCTGCTCGAGTGCAGGACTTATGACAGTCGATGGCAGGCAGGCGAGCGAGAATGCAATATCGGTTGCGGGGGAATACGGTGCGGATATTTCGTCCCACCGTTCCCGTATGCTCACACGCAGTATCACACGCAGTACGGATTTTATCGTCTGCATGACAAAAGAACACTATGAAACCCTCAACCGTATGCTTCCCGATGAAAAACTTTTCATCCTCGGCGGCGGAATAGAGGACCCCTATGGCAGGGATTTGGATTTTTACAGGGAGTGCGGCAAAAAGATAAACGATGCACTGCCTGAACTGTATGAAAGAATAAAGGATATGAACCGATGAAAACAGCAGACGGCTTTGCAATATCACAAATGACCCGTGTGGATGTCGGCGGAGTTGCACTGCTCGAAAGGGAGTGCTTTTCTTCCCCGTGGTCGGAGCAGTCGATAGCCGAGGAGTTGTCGAACCCACAGGCACATTTTCTGTGTGCCCGGCAGGGGGAGAGGGTAATAGGATATATCGGCGTGCAGGAGATAGTCGGTGAGGCGTACATAACGAATATTGCCGTGACTACCGACTGCCGCAGGCAGGGACTTGCCGAAAAACTGCTTGAATGTGCCGAAAACGGTGCAAGAGAGCGGGGGTGCGTTATGATAACGCTTGAGGTTCGTGTGTCGAATTTGGCGGCAAAATCCCTGTATTTCAAGCGTGGCTTTAAGTCAGTTGGCATTAGAAAGAATTTTTATTCCTCTCCCAAAGAGGATGCGGATATTATGACGAAGTTTTTTGATTGTGAGGGTCAAACGGTATGAGAATTTTGGCAATAGAATCTTCCTGCGATGAGACTGCGGCGGCAGTTGTTGAGGACGGCAGACGGGTAATTTCAAGCGTTATCGCCTCGCAGGTCAAGGAACATATAATTTACGGCGGTGTTGTGCCCGAAATAGCTTCGAGGAGACACGCCGAGGCAATAACGGGCGTTGTCGGCGAGGCTCTTGAAAGGGCAAATATGACCGTCTCCGAGGTCGATGCGATAGCTGTTACATATGCCCCCGGACTTATCGGCGCACTGCTCGTGGGTGTGAATTTTGCAAAGGGTCTGGCTTATGCCGCAAACAAGCCTCTTGTGCCCGTACATCATCTGCGTTCGCATATAGCCGCAAACTATATCACTTCCTCCGACCTTGAGCCGCCGTTTCTGGCACTCGTCGTCTCGGGAGGTCACAGCCATATAATCGAAGTGCGGGACTATACGGATTTTCATATAATCGGCAGAACCCGTGACGATGCCGCAGGCGAAGCTATGGACAAAGCTGCGAGAGCTATGGGACTTGACTACCCGGGCGGCGTGAATCTCGACAGAGTGTCGAAAGACGGTGACCCGAAGAGCTATAAGCTGCCCCGTCCCCATGTTGACGGCAGTGAATATGATTTCAGTTTCTCGGGCCTTAAAACGGCGGCTGTCAATATCATTCACAACGCAAAGCAAAAAGGCGAGCAGATAAGTGTACCCGACCTCGGCGCATCGTATATCGAGGCCGTTGTCCGTTGCCTTAAAGAGAACACGGAAAAGGCAGCATTGAATTTTGGCTTTGACAAGATAGTTCTGGCAGGCGGCGTGTCGGCAAACTCACGCCTCAGAGCACAGATGCAGGCTCTTTGCGACAGCCACTCGTGGCAGCTGTTTATGCCGGAATTGTCCCTTTGCGGAGACAATGCCGCCATGGTCGGAGCACAGGGATATTATGAATTTTTGCACGGAAATACGGCTCCTTTGACCCTCAATGCCCGAGCGTCCATGCCTATTGATGAAATTGATAAAATTTTATCAAAAAAGGCCT
>CAZFZW010000221.1:0-1925 GCA_964523465.1 uncultured Clostridium sp.
AGAGATTCATTCAGGAGCGCAGAAACAGCTTTGAAGTGGATGCGGACATTCTTATGCACCCGAGAGTTTGGGAGGCAAGCGGCCACATTGCCAGCTTCTCCGACCCTCTGCTTGACTGCAAGGAGTGCAAAATGCGTCACAGAGCCGATACTCTTATCGAGAACTTCGACCCCGAGGCTCATCCCGACAGCATGACAAAAGAGGAAATGTTCGAGTTCATCAAGGCTCATTCAATCCCCTGCCCTCACTGCGGCAAGCACAACTTCACCGACATCAGAGAGTTCAACCTCATGTTCCAGACATTCAGAGGTGTTACAAATGACGCAAAGAGCGTTATCTATCTTCGTCCCGAGAACGCTCAGGGCGAGTATGTAAACTATCTCAATGTTCAGCGCAGCATGAGAGCAAAGCTGCCCTTCAGCATCGGCCAGATAGGCAAGGCTTTCAGAAACGAGATAACCCCCGGCAACTTTACCTTCAGAACTATCGAGTTCGAGCAGATGGAGTTCCAGACTTTCTGCAAGCAGGGCACCGACGGCGAGCTGTATGACTACTTCAAGCAGTTCGGCAGAAAATATTTCGAGGATCTCGGCATCGCACCCGATCACCTTCGTTATCACGACCACGAGAAGCTTGCCCACTATGCAAAGGCGGCTTGTGACATCGAATTCCTCTTCCCGTTCGGCTGGGGCGAGATAAACGGTACCCACAACAGAACCGACTTCGACCTGACAAGACATCAGGAGTACAGCAGTCAGAAGATGGATTACCTCGATCCCGAGACAAATGAGAGATTCATTCCCTATATAATAGAGTCCACCTACGGACTCGACAGAACCGTGCTTGCGCTTTTGTGCGAAGCATATGACGAGGAAGTTCTCGACGAGGAGAAGAACGACACCCGTGTTGTCCTGCATCTCTCCCCCGTCGTCGCACCTTACAAGGCTGCGGTGCTTCCCCTGTCCAAGAAGCTTTCCGCACAGGCAGCGGAAATTTGCGATGAACTCAGCCGCAAATTCATGGTTGACTTTGACGAGACCGGCTCTATCGGCAAGCGTTATCGCCGTCAGGACGAAATCGGCACTCCTCTTTGCATCACCTACGACTTTGATTCCGCAGAGGATCACTGCGTAACGGTGCGTGACCGTGACACCATGCAGCAGGAGCGCATCGCCATCTCGGAGCTTGAGGCTTATATTGCAAAGCGCATCGAGTTCTGATTTAATCCGTTTATAATTTTCAAAGGAGAGCGAGATATAAAATGAAAGTAAGTTTCACCGAAACCGTTCTCAGAGACGCTAACCAGTCGCTTATTGCGACCCGTATGCCCTTTGAGGACTTTGAGGGGATCCTGTCGGAGCTTGACAAGGCAGGATACTATTCGCTCGAGTGCTGGGGCGGAGCAACATTTGACTCCTGCCTGCGTTACCTCAACGAAGACCCGTGGGAGCGTCTGCGAAAGATTCGCAAGGCGTGCCCCAACACCAAGCTGCAAATGCTTCTCAGAGGACAGAATCTTCTGGGTTACAAGCATTATCCCGACGATGTTGTTCGTGCATTCGTTCGCAAGAGCGTTGAAAACGGTATCGACATTATCCGTATCTTCGACGCACTCAACGACCTGAGAAACATTGAAGTCGCAGTCGATGAAACGATCAAGTGCGGTGCTCACGCATCGGGCACTATCTGCTACACCACCAGCCCCATCCACAACATCGACAGCTACATTAAGCTTGCCAAAGAGCTTGAGAATATGGGCGTACAGTCTATCTGCATCAAGGATATGGCAGGCATAATGGATCCTCAGTCCGCATATGACCTGGTCAAGGGCATAAAGGAAAATGTTAAGCTTCCCGTCATCGTCCACACTCACTCCACCACAGGTCTCGGCCCTGTAACGCTGCAAAAGGCTGTTGAGGCAGGCG
>CAZFZW010000222.1:0-1923 GCA_964523465.1 uncultured Clostridium sp.
TAAAACAAAACGCTTGAAAATATGTTAATGCGGCTTTATACTGGGACAAGAAAAGCAGTGCTATTGTCTTAGGCTATTTTTCAAGAAAGGGGGCGAATGGGATGGAAAAAGAATTGCTACAGAAGCTGTTGACGAGGTTTGAAATTGAACGAAAGAAACGTGATCACTCCGGTATTTATGCTATTACTTCGCGGGAATTGGCATATAATTCCAACAAAATAGAGGGGAGTACTCTGACGAAGGAGCAAACGGCATCTTTATTTGATACTGGTATGCTGCCCCAAACGGACGATTACTATCGGGCGAAAGATATTGAGGAGATGAATGGCCATTTTCTGATGTTTAATGCCATGCTGCTGACGATAGAGGAGCCTTTGACTCAGGAGTTGATAAAAAAATTTCATTATGAATTGAAATCAGGTGTGTTTGAGGATCGGGCAAATGGTTATGCAATAGGTGATTATAAAAAGAGGCATAATATTGTTGGTACCTATAATACTTCAGCACCAGAAGATGTGCCGGAAAAAATGGTTGAGTTATTAGAGTGGTATGAGGCACAAAATGTGAGCATGGAAACTTTGGCGGAGTTTCATGCCAAATATGAAGCAATACATCCGTTCCAGGATGGGAATGGACGAACAGGGCGCATCATCTTATTTCGCGAGTGTCTGGTAAATGGAATGCTGCCTGTTATTTTGGAAGATGATAATCGTATGGAATATATTGGTGGTTTATCAGTTTACCGAAAGACAGGAAGCATAGAAGCTTTGACGAAGTTGTTTTTGAAAGAACAGGAAGTATATAGACAGCAGGTACTAAAATTTATTTCGCTTGTCTAAATCTCCATCTGCCGCGTTGTCGTCAGTCAACGCGGCCACCGCATCGTCTACTTCCTCCGTCTTGCAGATGAAAAATTATCCTGCGTGAAACATAAAGGTAATTCTTGTGGGGCGTACTGGTGCACTCCGTTGGAGAAGAGATGAAATTCTCTCATAAAAAGATAATGCGGAATAAAAAATCTTCCATATACAGAAAAACGCTCAATAAACCCATTTTTTATTCCAATCACCGCCTGTGTATGCTACAATCGTACCTGTCAGAATTACAAATTACGGAGATTGCGATAATAGTTCAGTTTACACTATTATTGCAATTTTTCCCGGATAAAACGAATTCTGCAATACGAAAGATGAAAAGGACATGTAAAAATGGAAGATGTAATTTTGGACAATCTGCCGGATACAGCCAATATAATATTGAATATTTTATGGTGCGAAAACCGGGAGATGACAGTGCCTGAATTAACGGAAGCAGTTAATCGTGAGTATCATACGCATTGGGAGAAAAATGATATCAAACAGTTTGCAGAATATCTGGTTTTCGCAGATTATGTAGAAAAGCGATACCGTAGATTTAAGGCTTATTATGTTGCTTTGGGAGCGGAGTTTGAAGTTTAGGAAGGCAGAAATTCGCCGATGCGGCATCTGAAATGTTACACTCTGGCGGATTTTTAAGTGGATTTTGGAGTAATAAAAGGCTTGCATTTTTTTCATTATCAAGATATAGTATTAGTACGGTCAAGGTTACCAATGTTTATCAAAAATGGCTTTGCCGTTCTCTTTTTATCAATGACGGGGAATCCTTTCGGGGGAGGGATTCTCATTTTTCGGTTCAATTGTATTCATATTCAGCAAATCGCTGATCGTTCAACTATTTGTTGTGAAAGACAGAAAAATTTGATAAAATGAAGGAGAAGTAATGCAGGAGAAGAACTTACAGTGGCATCCGGCGTTCTATGCTGATTTGCAGATTGAATTGCAGGATGATAGAGAAAATCTCATTTTTGAGAATGAGCATTTGTTAGGAACGAAACCAACACAAATTGATGTGTTGGTAGTAAAAAAAGAAAAAGATGTTCCCGTC
>CAZFZW010000223.1:0-1915 GCA_964523465.1 uncultured Clostridium sp.
AATATGCTTTCTTTGAAGAGCAGGCGAGTGTAACAACAGCATCTCGCTTGCTTTTATTTACTTTGCTTTTCGACGACTTTTATGTATACGGAGCGGATAATCAAGAACGCTGTGTAGCCGAGTATTGCGGCTGCGGAGACATCGGTGAGATAATGAGCACCGGTGCAAATGCGAGAGCAGCCCATGATGAACACATATACCGTGCTCAAGCAAAGTGCAGGCTCGGTGAACTTTTTTAGTTTGACGAAGCTTTCGCAGATTAGTGCACTCAAAAATGTCGTGCAGGCATACAGCGTGTGACCGCTCGGGAACGAGTCGGCTCGGTTGTATATCCCGAGGTCGTCACCTTTTTTATACCACGGCGTGAATGCCGAAAAATCGGTACTGCTTATCATGTCACGGGTGAGAGGGGAGTGCCTGCCCTCGCTAAGACCCTCTGAATTTTTGAATCCGTTTGACCACGCTACCATCTCACGAAAACGCACACGCTCGGTCAGCGGCTTGAGTTCCTCAACTATCTTGCAGAGTATACCGAACAATGCACCTGCAAAGGCAAGCGTTTCGAGCTTTGCGAGCGTGTCTTTGTTTATTCTTCGTGCAAGCAAAATCGAGACTGCCGCAACCGCAAAGCTTATTGCAAAATATATCCCCTGGCTGAGATTTTCTCTGCCGCTGTTCATGAGAATGTTTTTGATTACATTTTCGATAAGCTTTTTCCAGCCGATACCGCACAGTATGAAAGCGGCGAGTGAGGTGATTAGCCTGAAGATTGTGTTTGCCGCTTTGTATGTTTTAGTGTCGCTGTTTTTTATCGGTTTTACGAATGAAAGTAAACTGTTGACCGCCTCAAGAGTGCCGTTGATGTCACGCAGGCAGACAAAAATTATTGAGAGGGCAGGCCCCCACATTGCCCAGTAAACGAACTGCCCGTAATATTCGAGCAGCGTTGCAATCGGTTGTCCCGGAGTGAACAGTGAAGCCGATATGTCGAGGTCAAAAAATGTGCCGTATATCATCAGAACGAACGCCGATAGATAGAATATGACCGAAAAGATTATGTAACTCTTGTTCTTTGCTTTTGCCATGCTCTTGCCTCCGTTTGCGGTTGCTTTTATAAAAGTATAGCATATCGGGTTTTAGTTATTCAATATTATATGTTGATTTTGTACAGTTTTTTACTTGATACTTTAGCGATTTTTAACTTTTTGTGGGAGTTTGAAAAAACTCAAAAAAGTTTTGAAAAAAGTGTTGACTTTAGCGTGCTAATGTGATAACATACAACTACACTAAAACATAACAAAAAGCAAACGGAGGAAAACACAATGAAAAAGAAAATCGTAGCATTTGTGCTCGCAGTACTCACACTTGCATTTTCACTCGGCTTTGCCGGCTGCTCGAAGAACGACAGCACAGACTGGGATTATATCGCAAACAAGGGTGAGCTTGTTATCGGAATTACTTACTTCAGACCCATGAATTACCTCGAGAACGATGAACTTGTCGGTTTCGAGACAGAGTTTGCAAATGCTGTTTGTGCAAAGCTCGGCGTTACCGCAAAGTTCCAGAAGATTGATTGGGATTCAAAGGTCACAGAGCTCAACGCGAAGAACATCGACTGCATTTGGAACGGTATGACAGCACTCGATGAGCTTAAGGATAAGATGAATTTCTCAAGCGCATACATGAACAACTCTCAGGTCGCTGTTATCCGCAAGGCAGATGCAGATAAGTATAAGGATCTCGCATCAATGAGCGGCGCAAATGTTGCGGCAGAGGCAGGTTCGGCAGGTGAAGCTGCTGTTAAGGCAGATGCAGGTCTTTCTGAGAAGTACGTTCCCGTAGCAGACCAGGCTTCCGCACTCATGGAAGTTAAGAGCAAGACTGCCGATATAGCTGTTATCGATGCAGTTACCGC
>CAZFZW010000224.1:0-1870 GCA_964523465.1 uncultured Clostridium sp.
TTGACTATCTTGAGTGCATTGACAACCGCCGCAAGGCAGACAACCGCTGTACCGTGCTGATCATCGTGGAAAATCGGAATATCTGTGCGCTCCTTGAGCTTTCTCTCTATTTCAAAGCAACGGGGAGCAGCTATATCCTCGAGATTGACACCGCCGAACGAGCCTGCCAGAAGTGCAACAGTATTAACTATATCGTCAACATCCTTTGAACGCACGCACAACGGAATGGCATCAACATCGCCAAACTCCTTGAACAGCACGCACTTGCCCTCCATGACCGGCATACCTGCCTCGGGGCCTATGTCTCCGAGACCGAGCACGGCAGTGCCGTCGGTTACTACGGCAACGGTGTTCCAGCGGCGTGTAAGCTCATAGCTCTTTGACACATCGTCCTTTATCTCAAGGCAGGCGGCAGCAACGCCGGGAGTATAAGCAAGGGAAAGCTCATCTTTGTTGCTGACTCCGGCTCTCGCCTTTATCTCCAGCTTGCCTTTTAAATCATAGTGAAGTTTGAGTGATTCGCTCAGGTAATCCATCTTTATTTTCCTTTCGGGTCTGATTTTTAAAAATATTTTCAGCCGCCGGTGCAATGATCGGCGGCTTATAAGCTTTAGTCTCTTGCCCAGCCGAGCGAACGCTCAACTGCACGCTTCCAGCCTGAATACAGCTCGTCACGGCGTGACTTTTCCATTTGAGGAGTGAAGATTTTTTCTATCTCTCTGTTCTGTGCTATTTCGTCCTTATCTTTCCAAACGCCGACCGCAAGACCTGCAAGATAAGCCGCACCGAGTGCAGTGGTTTCAACCGTCTTGGGTCTGTCAACGATAGTGCGTATCATATCCGACTGTATCTGAAGCAGAATGTCGCTGACGCTTGCACCGCCGTCAACACGAAGCTCGGTGAATGTTATGCCCGAGTCGTCCTCCATAGCCTCAAGCAGATCGGTCATCTGATATGCTATAGCCTCGAGCACGCTCCTTGCCACGTGAGCACGGTTGACACCTCTCGTGAGTCCGACGATGCAGCCTCTTGCGTACATATCCCAATACGGTGCGCCCAAACCCGTGAATGCCGGAACAAAGTATATTCCGTTTGCATCGGGCACGCTTTCGGCAAGCTCGTCACAGCGATGAGCGTTGTCGATAAGATGCAGCTCGTCACGCAGCCACTTTATAACAGAGCCTGCGTTGAACGCCGAACCCTCTATAGCATATTCTACCTTATCACCTATGCCCCATGCAACACCTGTGAGCAGATTATTTTTGGATTTAACACGCTTTTCGCCTGTGTTCATCAAAAGGAAGCAGCCTGTGCCATATGTATTCTTCGCCTGACCCGGCTCAAAGCACGCCTGACCGAACAGAGCAGCAGGCTGATCACCGATAGCACCGGAAATCGGAATACCCTCGAGTGCCTCAAGACCGATTATGCCGCCTGCGACTTTGCCGTAGACCATACTCGACGGCTTGACTTCGGGCAGAATGGACATGGGTATATTGAGATATTCGCACAGCTTTTCATCCCAACAGAGATTGTCAACATCAAACAGCATTGTTCTCGATGCGTTTGAGTAGTCGGTGATATGCACTCTGCCGCCGGTGAGATTCCAGATAAGCCAGGTTTCAACAGTACCGAAGAGCAGCTGACCTGCCTCGGCCAACGCACGGGCACCGGGCACATTGTCGAGAATCCACTTTATCTTTGTGCCGGAGAAATAGGCATCTATGACAAGACCCGTCTTTTCCTTTATATAGTCCTCCCAGCCGTCCGCTTTTATCTGCTCGCAAAGCTCTGCGGTTCGGCGGCACTGCCAGACTATCGCATTGTAGACAGGCTTGCCCGTCTCTCTGTCCCACATAATAGTGGTCTC
>CAZFZW010000225.1:0-1851 GCA_964523465.1 uncultured Clostridium sp.
GGGATAGGGCTTGCTGCGTGTTTTTCGTTTTACCTCGTAGGGACAGGGCTTGCCCTTGTCCGCTCTACTTCTCACGCACAACCCAAATCATCCCACAAACCCAACGCTCCATCTTCAAAGTGAGGTAAAAGTTAGATAAATCAGAATTTGTTGAACAGATTTATAGTTACACTTGGCTCGCCCTTTGGGAGAGCTGTCGGCGTAGCCGACTGAGAGGGGGGTGGGGTTGCTTTTGAATGGCATGGTTAGCTTGTTCTTTCGCTCACAACTAAAATTGCCGCACAAATCCAACGCTCCCTCTGACGAGGGAGCTGGCAGAAATCTTTGATTTTTGACTGAGGGAGAGATAACAGGGCGGTTGAGTCAACAAATGTAATTTTGTTGTTCAATTCAACTTTGTACTTCGGCACATACCCCGACAACGGACAACCGCAAGGGTTGTCCTACGGCGAAAAACCACCCACCGTAAAATCCGCACATAAGAAAACCCGACTGCGCTATAACTGCGGTCGGGTCACTGTTTTATTCTTCAAATAGCGGCGTTGAGAGGTATCTGTCGCCTGTGTCGGGTAAGAGAACTACTATGCTTTTGCCCTCGTTCTCGGGGCGTTTGGCAAGCTCTATTGCGGCATAAGCCGCCGCACCCGAGGATATGCCGACGAGTATGCCCTCGCTCCTGCCGATAAGTCTGCCGGTCTTGAACGCATCTTCATCGCTGACAGTGATAATCTCATCGTAAATCGCCGTGTCGAGTGCTTTGGGAACAAAGCCTGCGCCGATTCCCTGAATTTTATGCGTACCCGAAACCCCTGCCGACAGCACAGGTGAGGTCGCAGGTTCAACCGCCACAACTTTTATTTTGGGATTTCGCTCCTTGAGGTATCTGCCGACACCCGTTATCGTGCCGCCCGTACCGACTCCTGCGACAAATATATCCACTTTTCCGCCCGTATCCTCAAAAATCTCGGGGCCTGTTGTCTCATAATGTGCCATAGGATTCGAGGGATTGCCAAACTGATTGGGGATAAAACTGTTGGGTATCTCTTTGGCAAGCTGTTCGGCTTTTTCTATTGCACCTCCCATGCCCTTTGTCCCGTCTGTCAGCACAAGTTCTGCACCGTAGGCGGTCATCAGCCTGCGGCGTTCGACTGACATTGAGTCCGGCATCACGATTATTATTCTATATCCCCTTGCCGCCGCAACCATTGCAAGACCTATGCCCGTGTTGCCCGAGGTCGGCTCGATTATGACAGAATCCGCTGTCAAGAGTCCCGAAGATTCCGCATCATCGAGCATTTTCTTTGCTATTCTGTCTTTTGCCGAACCTGCCGGGTTGAAATATTCGACCTTTGCGAGCACCCGTACCTTGAGGTTCAGCGAGCGTTCAATATTGGAAAGTTCGAGCAACGGAGTGTGCCCGATAAGCTGATCTGCCGAAGTATAAATTCCGGACATAAGCAAAACTCCTTTTGTGGATGTGGGATAAACAACACTGTGCATCTCGGGATAAGACACTGTTATATACAGCGTACTGAAAATTCATACTGTACCGAAAAGCAGGTGATAAGAGTATGCCGACTTCGGACAGCCGCAAAGGCTGTACCTACGCAAAATTTTTTCTCCTTCGTAGGGACAGGGCTTGCCCCTGTCCGTTCTTCCCTCGCCAAAACCAAAATCACCGCACAACCACAACGCTCCATCTTCAAAGTGAGGTAAAAGTTAGATAAATCAGAATTTGTCGAACAGATTTATAGTTACACTTGGCTCGCCCTGTGGGAGAGCTGTCGGCGAAGCTAACTGAGGGGTGTTTCGGAGCGGTCTAATCAACAAATTCATACTCGTTACTCTATA
>CAZFZW010000226.1:0-1842 GCA_964523465.1 uncultured Clostridium sp.
GAAATGCTCTTTCTTATCTCATCGGTCATGGGAACTATCTCGCCGTTGATAAGAGCGTTCTTGCAAAGGTTCACGACCACATCGGGCGCACCCTTTGTATACTGAACAATGCCGTTTGCCGTATTGTGAACGGTGGACATCATCTTTCTGCCCGAGTCAAACGGAGCTTCGCCGACTCTGGGGCTTGCGGCAACGAGGTCGTTCTTGCTCATACCCAGTGAGTATGCGTAACCGACAAGTGCGGCCTCGGTCGGCTCACCGGTAACAACACCGGCGGCGTCTATCTGAGCGTCGGAGCACAGAGCCATAGCCTCTGCTATAAGCTTTTCATTGTCGCCGAAATGGTCAACAACGGTCATCTTGTTCTGAGTGAGAGTACCGGTCTTATCCGAGCAGATTATCTGCGTGCAGCCGAGGGTCTCAACAGCCGTCAGTTTGCGGATGAGTGCCTGTCTCTTGCTCATGGCGGTAACGCCGATGGAAAGGATTATCGTAACAACTGCCGGCAGTCCCTCGGGGATAGCGGCAACCGCAAGAGCTATTGCTGAAATGAATGTATCGAGTGCGGTCTCGCCGAGAAGAGTCCATGAGAACGGCTCACTGCTGAGAATAAGAGTCTCAACAAGTCCGACTGCGAAAACGACTACGCAGATAGCGATAACAAGCTTTGTAAGGAAGTGCGAAAGCTCACCCATCTTCTTCTGAAGGGGGGTCTGCTCCTGCTCGGTGTCGGAAAGAGCGTCTGCAATCTTGCCCATCTCGGTATCCATACCGATGTTGGTGACAACAGCCTTGCCTCGGCCGTAAACAACAGTCGAGCCGCTGTAGAGCATATTCTTTCTGTCTCCGAGTGCAACATCGTCATTGCCTGCGGTGCAGTTAAGTGCGTCAATGAGCTTGGTTACGGGGACGCTTTCGCCTGTAAGGGCGGCTTCCTCGACCTTCATGCTGTGGCTTTCGATTATACGGCAGTCTGCGGGGACTGCATCGCCGGCTTCGAGAACTACTATGTCGCCAACGGTAATATCCTCGCTCTTTACCGTAACAACCTCTCCGTCACGAAGTACACGGCTCGTGGCGGCAGTCATTTCCATGAGTGCGTCCATCGCCGCCTCCGCCTTGCTGTCCTGGACAAGGCTCATTATCGTGTTGATGATAACAACGACAAGAATAACAAGGACATCGGCAAAGTTTGATAACTTAAATCCTCCTGCGCTCTCAATAACCGCAACAACAGCCTGAATAGCCGCCGCTACAAGGAGCATGATTATCATGGGATCTGCCAGAGAGCCGATAAACTTTTTAAACAAACTGTCTTTTTCAGCTTCCTTGAGCTTGTTCTTGCCGAACTTTTCTTCACGCTTTTGTGCTTCAGCCGAAGTCAGACCCTTTTCGGAGCTGTCAACCGCCGAAAAAACTTTCTCTATCGATTCGAGATAGAATTTCATGCGCTTCAAAACCTTTCTTTTATAATATACATCAGGTTCGACGGGAGTAAAATGGGAAACAAAAAAGACCTTCGGCAGCCGTAGCTGCCAAAGGTCTTGCTTCAAACTGAAGGTTTGTCCGCTGCCAGCTATAAGCGAGGTTGTTGACAGACGGATAGGTTTCCCTATAGCTACTCCCCAATGGTAACAGGGCAAAGGCATTATACTCCCCTTGCCTTACAGTTAAATAATAGCATATTTACGGGAAAAGTCAAGGCAAAAATTGTGAACTTTTCTCCTGTAGATTTAATTTAAAGTCAATCAACAGCAAATACACTGCATTTTGCAGGAGCATCAGCTGTAAAATTTTTCTTTGAAATTTTCATTATTCGACAAAAAATCTATTGACAAATCA
>CAZFZW010000227.1:0-1835 GCA_964523465.1 uncultured Clostridium sp.
ACCCTTGGGAACACTCAGGGGCATATTGTTGATTTTTATGTTTACCATTTCCATTATATTGACCCTCCTTCCTTAACCTTTGCTGATTGCTTTGGCACGCTTGCAGTTTTCCATGCAAACGCCGCACTTTATGCACTTTGAAGTGTCTATCATATAAGACGGGAGCTTGTGTCCCTCGGCGATATAATCGGTCTTGACTATAGCCGAAACGGGGCAGTTTCTCGCACAAAGGCCGCAGCCGATACACATATCCCTGTCTATCTTGAAGCTGAGCAACGCCTTGCAGACACCGGCGGGGCACTTCTTGTCAACTATATGAGCGATATACTCTTCACGGAAAAACTTGAGTGTTGCAAGCACGGGGTTGGGAGCGGTCTGGCCGAGTCCGCAAAGGGAGTTCTCCTTGATATAATGAGCCAGTTCCTCAAGCTTGTCCAAATCTTCGAGAGTTGCCTTGCCGGCGATTATCTTCTCGAGTATCTCCTGCATTCTTCTCGTGCCGATACGGCAGGGGGCACACTTTCCGCAGGACTCATCAACCGTAAAGTCGAGGAAGAACTTCGCAATATCGACCATGCAGTTGCTGTCATCCATGACTATAAGTCCGCCCGAACCCATCATGCAGCCGATAGCGGTGAGGTTGTCATAGTCAATCTCTGTATCCATAAGGCTTGCCGGGATACATCCGCCGGAGGGGCCGCCCGTCTGAGCTGCCTTGAACTTTCTTCCGTTGGGAATACCGCCGCCGATATCCTCAACTATCTCACGCAGGGTAGTGCCCATGGGAATCTCAACAAGACCTGTGTGCTTGATGTTGCCGCCGAGTGCGAATACCTTTGTTCCCTTTGAACGCTCTGTGCCCATGGATGCAAAGCTCTCTGCACCGTGGAGGATTATCTGGGGAATATTTGCGAAAGTCTCAACATTGTTCTCGGTTGTAGGCTTACCGAACAGACCCTTTTCCGCCGGGAACGGAGGTCTCGGACGAGGCTCACCGCGGTTGCCCTCTATCGAGGTCATAAGAGCAGTCTCCTCGCCGCAGACGAATGCGCCTGCACCGAGTCTGATGTGAAGGTCGAAGTCAAATCCGCTGTCAAATATATTCTTGCCGAGAAGTCCGAGTTCACGGGCCTCGTCAATAGCTATCTGCAAACGCTTGACAGCTATCGGGTACTCGGCACGGACATAAATATATCCCTCGCTTGCGCCTGTTGCGTAGCCGCAGATTGCCATAGCCTCAACTATGCAGTGGGGGTCGCCCTCGAGCACGGAACGATCCATGAATGCGCCGGGGTCACCCTCATCGGCGTTGCAGACGACATACTTCTGGTCTGCATCATTGTTTCTTGTGAAGCTCCATTTAAGGCCGGTCGGGAATCCGCCGCCGCCTCTGCCTCGAAGTCCCGAATCCTTGACTATCTGAATAACCTGCTCGGGAGTATACTCGGTCAAGCACTTTGCAAGAGCCTGATAGCCGTCCATGGCTATGTACTCGTTGATATTTTCGGGGTCGATAACACCGCAGTTACGCAGTGCGACCCTCTTTTGTTTTTTATAAAACTGGGTTTCGTTAAGGCTCTTTACGGTGTCACCGGCAACGGTATCATCGTAAAGCAGGTGCTTGACGATTCTGCCCTTGATAAGATGCTCGTCAACTATCTCGGAAACATCCTCAACCTTTATCTGGCTGTAGAATGCGCCCTCGGGATAGACAACGACTATCGGGCCTAAGGCGCACAGACCGAAACAGCCTGTTCGGATTACCTTGATTTCATCTGCGAGACCCTTTTCGGCTATCTCCTTTTCAAACTCAGCAATGATCTCTGCACTGTGAG
>CAZFZW010000228.1:0-1808 GCA_964523465.1 uncultured Clostridium sp.
GCCCACCGACACTGTTAAGGACATCCTCAAGAAGAACGGCGTTATCGACTGATAAACTTCTCTTGAAGCAAAATTCGCAAAAACATGGCTCTCGGCGGCTTGCGGAGAGTTTTGTTTTTCCATGAAAGGAAATCAACATGAAGGATTTGCTTGTTTCCATTGCACAGGGTCTTGTAGAAGATCCCGATGCAGTTACCGTTACTGTTGATGAGGCGGATGACGAGGGCGTTGTTACTTATCATCTGCATGTCAGCGAGAACGATATGGGCAGAGTTATCGGCAAGCAGGGAAGAATAGCCAAGGCTATCCGTACTGTTATGCGTGCTGCCGCAACACGCTGCGATGAGAAAGTCGCAGTTGAGATAGACTGATGATAAAGGACTATCTTGAGATAGGGCAGATAGTCGGCACTCACGGCGTGCGTGGGGAACTGCGTGTTCAGCCGTGGTGCGATTCGCCCGAGTTTTTTAAAAAGTTTAAGACACTGTACTTCGACGCACACGGTCAAAAGAGCGTGGGCGTTGTTTGTGTGCGTCCGCACGGAAACATAGCACTTTTGAAGCTCGCTGACTGTGATACGGTGGAAAAGGCATCGGCTCTTCGAGGCAGGGTACTTTATATGCGCCGCAGTGATGCAAAGCTCAAAAAGGGCGACTGGTTCATAGCCGAGCTTATCGGCTGCAAGGTTGAGGATGCCGACAGCGGTAGAGTTTACGGCACTGTTACCGATGTCAGCCAGACCGGTGCAAACGATGTCTGGCATATCACCGACGAGAGCGGCACGGAGTATCTTATTCCCGCTATACCCGATGTCGTCAACAGTGTGGATGTTGAGAGCGGTCTTGTCAAGATAACACCGCTGAAAGGGTTGTTTTCGGATGAGGATTGATATTCTGACTCTCTTTCCCGAGATGTGCTGTGAGGTACTGCGTGAAAGTGTCATCGGCAGGGCTCGTGAGCGTGGCTGCGTTGAGATAAACTGCCGAAATATCCGTGACTATACAACGGATAAGCACAACCGTGTTGATGACTCGCCTTATGGCGGCGGCACGGGTATGATAATGCAGGTTCAGCCGATTTATGATTGCTATGAGTCGCTTTGTAGTGACACAGGTACTCGGCCTCATCTTATTTATCTCACGCCGCAGGGAAAAACGCTCACTCAAAAAAGAGTGGTTGAGCTTTCAAAGCTTGATAACATTGCACTGCTCTGCGGTCATTATGAGGGCATTGACGAGCGAGTGATAGAGGAACTTGTGGACGAGGAAATATCCATTGGTGATTTTGTTGTCACGGGCGGTGAACTGCCTGCACTGATGCTGGCGGATGCCGTGGCGCGAATGCTTCCCGGAGTGCTCGCCAATGAGGATGCCTTTGAGCTTGAAAGTCATTATTCTTCACTGCTCGAATATCCGCAGTATACCCGTCCTGTTGAGTGGCACGGCAGAGAGGTGCCGCCGGTACTGCTTTCGGGGCATCACGCTAATATTGAAAAGTGGCGTAGGCAGCAGAGTCTCGAACGAACTTATCGCCGCAGACCCGATATGCTCAAAAAGGCGCAACTCGACAAAAAAGACAGGGAATTTATCTCTTCTCTCGAAAAAAATAGCTCAAAATGAGCATAAGACAAAATTTAATGTGCAAGGTGCATTAAATTGCCCTGTGAGTTATGGGCAAAATGAACAACAAAGCCCTCGCCCTAATTTTCAACTTTGGAACAGGCAACGAATTATTGCCGTTCGGACCGAAAGTCGCAAGTAAATTGTTGACGGGGACAAGTTTTATGATATAATATATAAGTAAATAAA
>CAZFZW010000229.1:0-1773 GCA_964523465.1 uncultured Clostridium sp.
ATTACCACTGACATAAAAATTAGCAGCAACTGTCTCTCGGAAATGAAACCAATCAACACCTGCTACAGTATCCGTTCCGTCATCATTCAAGCTATTATCTCTTAGAACCTGCATATAATCTGTACTTTCAAATATATCTTCAAGCATTACATAATCAGCCATTTCGCACCTCCAGTGTTTCTATTTCATCAAACTCCGATAAACCCAATTCAAAGACCGCCACTGTTCCACAATCCAGACTTTCCACAATACCTGTTACACGCTTATCATATTCCGTCTGCAAAACCACTTTCCCGGATGTAAATGTTGTATACTGCGTATTTTCTATCTTCTCTGCTTTGATTTTATGTTTATTCACAAACGGTTCTGTATGAAATGGCAGGATTTTTATTTCCGTCAGTTCCTGAAATGGTTCTGTATCAACAGTCAGACTTACTGCCCTTCCCCTGTCAATAACCACGCTGTTACCGCCGGACAGTGCATATTCCCTTCTCAGCTTAAACTGTGTGTCATCTTCAACATATTTTTCATAATATTTCATTTTCTTTCTGTCTGCTGTTTTGATTACATCCCTTACCACAGGCACAAAGAAAGCAATATTATCATATAACTTTGGCATCATAAGTCCCGTCATGGCAATAGAACCTATGCTCTGTGTAATTCCTGTATTTTGGGGCTTTATAAAGGTTTCCACAACTTTATCATGCAGATTATTTGTGGAAAGTCCAGAAAGTTCAATCAGATTTATTTCTTCATCAACCGTAATCCTTCCATCCCATCTCTCCTGTGCTCCGAGTCCCTGTCCAGAAATGGATGCCATTGCATTCTGTGGTTCAATGGTTGCTGTCCCGTTTGTAAGTTCTATCAGCACTTCGAATGTGTGAAGCTCATTTGCCTGCATTTCCATAATCGGATAATACAGATTCAGTAAATGTTTACCACTGAGCCATGTTTCTGACGGATGGAACTGCTCCACTTCTTTGCCATCTATCACATAATATGCGGTAAGCAGTGTCTTTCCATCTTCACTCCAATTTACCGGGAGTGTAATAACCTTACTTTCCTCATCAATCTCGATTGTTGTTTCCGCCTCAATGCTCCTTGATACAGACTGTGATTTCACATCAAGAATAATCTCTGCATGAAATTCTGCATTAGTCTCATCACCCGAAGCAAATTCAATATTAATGATGGAAGTTTTCTCTGCTCCAATATTGATTTTCAGTGCATTCACATAAGTATAAATGCTCAATCGGTTCTCGCTGATTGAGCTTTCAAGACCTGCTATATTCTTATCATTCTTACTCTTGGCACTTGACAATCTCGGATTTTTTCCAACACACTTGATGGTCTGCTTTCCATTGATTTTTGTTTCAATGGATGTAATCGCAGACCGCTTTGTTTCATCAGCATGACCACCCGTAAACTTAATGACATCTCCCAAATCAAGTGCCGGGTCACCAATGGTATCCGACTCAAAAGGCACATAATCAACAACCGTCAGTTCTGTCAGAATGTTGTTGATGATACGCTTTCTTGTTTCTTCCAGTCCGAACTGCAATAACGGATTCACACCAAGATTCATGGTCAGACCGTCATCCGGGGATACCGAATAATACTCAGCAATATCCGTCTTTTTATTTGTGGAGCTGACCGCTGTATATCTTGTTACAAAATCAGAAAAGGTACTCGTGTATCTGTGGCGGCTGTCCACTGTTTTGCTGCTTTCTTTCCCATACGGAATAAGTATCAGTTTACCTTCCCTGTCTATCA
>CAZFZW010000230.1:0-1745 GCA_964523465.1 uncultured Clostridium sp.
CGCCGATGCCGACATGGATATTTTCATTCGTGCCGTTGCCTGCTCTCCGAATCCGCGCTACTATCTTCCGCAAGAACTTACACCGTCGATGTACGGCTGTACGGTTCGGGTTGTCGGCGGAGCGCTCGACGGCTATGAAGGACGGCTTTTGAGCGTACGCGGCTCGCGCACCAAACGTCTTCTGGTCGAACTTCCGGATTTCGTAACCGCCGCCGTCGAAGCCGACTTCGAGTTCGTGCAGATATCGAAATGACGGATTGCCGTCTCCACGACCTCCACTGCATTGCGTATATAAATTACGACCCAAACAAATTTATTTACCCGATATGCAACGATTGATAACCAAATTGCATTTGGAACGTTATTTCAGTTCCAAACTGATTCTCTGCATCGACCTTGCGATTTCCGTAATGGCATCCTCGGTCGCGCTCATAATCGTACACCTGCTCTTCGGAGACGACGTTTCCAATCGATTCGCCTTGGTATGGCTGGGCGGTGCGACAGTGTTCTCGCTATTGATGTACTATGCGTTGAAAACGTATCGTTCCGTCATCCGCCACTCCACGCTGCGTGAAATCGCAAAGTTCGTGCTTGCGACTTTCGGCAAAGAGATATTGCTGGGATTGAGCGTATTGGCGTTCGCCCGCAATATTGGCGGGGGGGGGAATGCAGCAGTACTGCTGCTGATCGATTTCCTGCTTACGCTATGTGCGCTGGTCGTGGTGCGTGTGATGATGATAGTCGCCTATGACCTGATAAAACACAGTCTGAAACGTCGCGGCAATTGCAGCAGAGTCCTTATCTACGGCACCGGCGACAAGTCGGTGGCATTGGTAACGCGGTTGCAGAACTCGCCGCACTATGAAGTGTCGGGATTCCTGACCTACGGACCCCGTCTGAAAAACCACATGCTGGCTCAGCACTGCGTCTACTACTTCGAGAGTGCCGGCAATGTGAAATATCTTCGCGAACGCTACGACATCGATGCCGTGCTGTTCGCCACCGAATCGGAGGCGCAGTCGGAGCAGGAACGTCTGCTCAAATACGCTACCGACAACGGAGTAAGGATACTCATCGCTCCGCCGATAGACGAAGTCGTGGGAGGCAAACTCATGAAATCGTCCATCCGCGAAATCAAAATCGAGGATTTGCTGGGTCGTCCCGAAATAAAGATATCGCTCGACGAGATAATCGCCGATTTCCGCGGCAAAACTATTATGGTAACCGGTGCCGCCGGCTCGATTGGGTCGGAGTTGTGCCGCCAGTTGGCGACGTTCGGCGTCAGGAAACTCGTGCTGTTCGACAACTCCGAAACGCCGATGCACAACATCCGTCTCGAACTGGAAGAGCGTTTTCCGGAACTCGACTTCTCGCCAGTAATCGGCGACGTCCGCATTCCGGCGCGTCTCGATTTCGTCTTCCGCACGTATCGCCCGCAGGTCGTCTTCCATGCCGCAGCCTACAAGCATGTGCCGCTGATGGAGGAGAACCCGTGCGAAGCGGTGCTCGCCAATGTCGCGGGCTCGCGCAACGTCGCCGACGAGTGTCTGGAATACGGCATCGAGAAGATGGTGATGATTTCCACCGACAAGGCGGTGAACCCGACCAACATTATGGGCTGCACCAAGCGTCTGGCGGAGATTTACGTGCAGTCGCTGGGTCTTGCCGTCGAGCAGGGTCGGATAAAGGGACGGACGAGATTCGTAACCACGCGTTTCGGCAACGTCCTCGGCTCGAACGGCTCC
>CAZFZW010000231.1:0-1735 GCA_964523465.1 uncultured Clostridium sp.
AGGGCGAGGACAAGCTGAACGATGCGGATGTCATCGCCAAGAAAAAGCGGGGCATCCAGTATTGCGAGGTGGCTTCCCGCTGGGGCAAGGCGAACGGGTATAAGGAATGGCGATATCTGTTCATCCCATCCAAGCAGGTCATGCCGAACTCGAGCTTTATGCAGTTGGCGAAACGGTTTCAGGAATGCAATAATTGAATTGTGGTTCTAAGCACGACGATGGAAAACAATGTTGTATCTGCTGAAACTTTGTAAGTATTGTTAAGAAGAACAATGCGCAGCGAATAAGATAGGGGGTTCGTATGAAAATAAGCGAGTTGTTTGGGCTCAAAAAATCTCAACATGAGTTGGATTTTGTAGATGTTGACATCGATTCTGATACCCCATTATTTTTAGATCCATACTTCATTGCTAAGAATGATTTTCCTCTTGCATATGAAGCGCATCTATCCTTGAGATCATATTTTGAATGTCTGCTTCGAGCCTTGAGAGAAAATCGAATAGCTGATGCTGAAGAATTGTTCAGTCATTTAGGCGAGTCGAACGAGATTTGTTTGGGCTTTTCACGAGCAAAGCCGCAAGGCAGGGGCATGGGGCCATCCGATGCATCTAAAATTTTTAGAAATCTTAAAGATAGTCCTGCATTACAAACTGGTATTATGGAAGACATTGAGGACTTTCGAATTTTCGTGGATAATGTCGATAAAGACAAAATGTCCGATATGACAGCCAATATTATCAAAAAGCAGCTGATTGAATATACTCAGGCTCAATGTGCGGTTTGGGGAATCAGCCTTACAGCTAATGTCCCATCAGGCTTCTACTGGGATCGTTCTTCAAATGCATGGGAAAATAGCTATACAGAAATGCTCGTGGCCGATGGGCGGAAAATCCTTTTAGTTCCTAAACGATTAGTTTCGTTTTCTGTTGAATACACGCCACAAAAGTATAAACAGCATTTTGTGCTCAATTTTCTTCAGAATGAACAGCTGCGGCTTAACGGCCCTTTGGTTCAAAGGCGGAGAGATAAAAAAAGAACCCCATATGTAACCAAAAAATCCATAAAAGAATATCAACTGGGAGGAGATGCAGTTGATAAAAAATGGCTGGCTGATTTCACGGAAAAACATCCGGAGGTGTTTAGAGATTTTCGCAAACAAACACGATCAAAAATCTCGGCAGTTTCAAACGAGGAAATATCAGGTGAGTCAATTCAGACGATTTGTTCTTTCTTAACTGAACATCTAAAATCCATACCGATGGGAGCTGATAATGCGACCGCCTACCACAGGACGATTGTAGGTATTTTAGAGCTGCTGTTTTATCCCTATCTGTGCAACCCAGTTATTGAGCACGAAATCCACGATGGGAGAAAACGAATAGATATCGTTTTTGATAATTGTGCAGAATCTGGCTTCTTCTCCCGTTTGTGCAATACGCACGGCATACCATCCCGCTTTATTATGGTAGAATGTAAAAACTATTCGCGCGATGTTGCAAATCCTGAAATTGACCAAATTGGAGGAAGATTCAGCCCCAACAGAGGACAGAGTGGAATAATCACATGCAGGTCGGTTGATGATATGCCCAAGTTGCTTGAACGATGTAGTGATACTTTCAAAGATTCCCGAGGATTAATAATACCAATGGTGGATAACGATTTCTGCGATTTGCTCAAATATAAATCAGAAAAGAATGAACGGGCAATAGATGACTTCCTGCAACATCGTTTTCAT
>CAZFZW010000232.1:0-1701 GCA_964523465.1 uncultured Clostridium sp.
TTACTGTAAAACGAAACGAGGGATTTGTTATGAGAAAAACAAAAATCGTATGCACCATAGGTCCTGCCAGCAGTGACCCTAAAATTTTTGAGGCTATGTGCAAAGCCGGTCTTAATGTTGCAAGACTGAATTTTTCTCACGGAACGCATCCCGAACAACTCGAAAAGCTCAATATGATTAAAAAGGTTCGCGAGGAGCTCAATCTCCCCATAGCCATAATGCTCGACACCAAAGGGCCGGAATACAGAATAAAGACCTTTGAAAACGGCAAAATCCACTTGAATGACGGCGACGAATTCACATTCACCACTGAGGATATTGTCGGAGACCAACACCGTGTCGGCGTCACCTACCCCGGTCTCGTTGATGACCTTGAAATAGGCGACCGTGTACTTGTAAACAACGGGCTTGTCATCTTTGAAGTAACAGGCAAGGAAAACTGCGACCTCAAATGCAAAGTTATTGCAGGCGGTGAGCTTTCGGACAGAAAGAGTATGAGCTTTCCCAACAAGGTTTTAAAGCAGGTATATCTCAGCGAGCAAGACAAAGAGGATCTCATATTCGGTATAAACAACAATGTTGACTACATCGCCGCTTCGTTCGTCTCATGCAGACAGGATCTTATAGATTTGAAAACATTCCTGCACGAGCACGGCGGTGACGGCATTGACATCATCGCAAAAATCGAGAACCGCACGGGAATCGACAACATCGAGGACATCTGCGAGGAGTGCGACGGAATCATGATAGGCAGAGGCGACCTCGGAGTTGAGGTCCCCTTCACTGAGCTGCCCGCACTGCAAAAGTATATCATCACCAAATGCCGTTTGCTCGGCAAGCGTGTTATCACGGCAACCGAAATGCTCGAATCAATGATAACCAATCCGAGGCCCACAAGAGCGGAAATTTCCGATGTTGCGAATGCGGTTTATGACGGCACAAGTGCAGTTATGCTCTCCGGTGAATCAGCCGCCGGCAAGTACCCTGTTGAGACCGTCCGCACGATGTCCGAAATAGTCGAAGAGACAGAAAAACACATTCATTACGCAAAGCGTTTCCGCAATGCGGACTTCAAGATAAAGAACCGTGTCGATGCCATATCTCACGCAACCTGCGGCATGGCTATCGATATTGACGCTAAGGCCATTGTCGTGTCTTCCATTTCCGGCATGACAGTTCGCATGGTGTCGAGATTCAGAGCACCCACTGACATCGTAGGCATGGCAACCAACAAAGCCGTTTGGTATAAGCTCGCACTCTCGTGGGGTGTTCTGCCTGTACTCAGTGAGCGATTCGATTCAACCGATGTGCTCCTATATCATGCTCAGCGTGCCGCCAAAGCGAGTCTCAATTTGAAGCCGGGCGACAACATCGTGCTGACCTGCGGATCAACAAACGGCAAAACAGGCAACACGAATTTGATTAAAATTGAAACGATTGAATAAAAAATTTATCTCCCCTGCTCTCATGCAAGGGAGATAAATTTTAAACGCATCTGCACACTCGGTACAGATGCGTTTTGTGTTTTTTAGAAATCCGCAGAGCCGGTTGTTCTCGGGAACGGGAGCACATCACGGATATTGGAAATACCGGTGAGGTACATAACAAGGCGTTCAAATCCGAGACCGAAGCCGCTGTGCTTAACACCACCGTAGCGGCGAAGGTCGAGATACCACCAATAGTCCTTGGGGTCAAGTCCGA
>CAZFZW010000233.1:0-1700 GCA_964523465.1 uncultured Clostridium sp.
TCCTTGTTTTCCGAAGGAAAATGCGAGTGCCCTTGCACGAGCAGAGGATTTTCCTACGTGTTTTCCGTCTTTTTAATTTATTTGCAAGTACGGCATCCTGCAATGTGGTAATTATAATACATGTTCGCAGAATCTGCAAGGCGGATTTATAGTTTTCCCATACTCTTAATGCTGTTAAGTAAAAATTTATAGCGCATCTGGACTGAATTCAGTTCATAGATGCAGCAGTCGATGAGATCCGGGTCAACCACATTTTCAAGATTCCGGTAAGCATCCTGCAGATCCTGTGCAGTCTGGTGGAGGTCATTCATAAGCAGAGTATAGTGTTCATCATTCGCTTCTTCACTGTGAAAAAAACGTAGCATATATCCTCCTGCGTCTTTGATAGCACCATCAAAAGCTGATGGCGAAGCCGTCTTAGTATCATTATATTCCCAGTATAAACAAAAAAATCCCAGTCTATGCAAATTAAGGAAAAAATATGGAAACTGTTTGTCAGGATTGTGCATTGACTGCACAAAATGCAGGAAAATGACGCGTGAGGAAAATAGAAAGCTGCTGAACGGTTACTATGATGGGAAAAGTAGCAGGAGCATGTCATAAAAGAAGATATATTTGCATACATATACACCAAAAACAGGTAATTGGATGGATGGCAGATGCGTATAATTTCTTTTGTGGCGGTGGGAGGTGCCTGTGGACTGGTGCTTCTGATTGCAGTGTTAAAGCAGCGGGCACAGATACTTTTAAATTTTTTGGTGCGTCTAATTTTGGGGGCAGTCTGTATTTATTTGGTAAATGATTTTTTTGCGGCACAGGGTATTTCAGTGGCGGTAGGACTCAATCCGATTAGTCTTTTGACATCTGGAACCCTTGGATTTAGCGGGGTTGCGCTGTTATACGCAATTTCGTCCTGCAAATTTTTATGAAAATGTTACAAATGTAGAAAAAATGAAAAAAACTATGGACAAAGGGAAAAAGGATTGCTATAATCCCATTTACAAACAAGACAAAAGAGGTGATGAATTGGGGAGATGAAACAACTGACACTGCTGACATTTCTTTCGATGGCGGTAGTGACAGATGTAAAGGAAGCACAGATCAGTAACCGGCTGATTGCTTCCGGGCTTATTTGGGGACTTGCATTTCGTATCATGGGGGATGGAGGTGCAGGTATTGTTCACTATCTGGTGAACGTTTCTATTCCGGTTATCTTACTATTTCTTTTATTTCAGACGCGTGCGCTGGGCGCAGGCGATATCAAATTATTTTCCGTAGCAGGAGGATTTTTATCGACCAGGCAGCTTTTGTATATGATTCTGGCAGCGATGCTGGCGGGTGGAGTCATTGGTGTGGGAAAGCTGGTTTGGGAGGGAAAAATCAGGGGATTTTGGGGAAAGGAGATGACGTTCATACATTTTTCAATTGCTATTTTGATAGGATATTTTGTTGTGGTTTGGGGGTGTGCGATTGAATAAGTTTGTAGTAGCAGTCTGTGACACGGAGGAGGGATACCGAAACCGGTTTGTCACATATCTTGTAGATCATAAGGCGGAAGAAATCACGGTGCATGCGTTTTCAACGTTGGAACGGTTTCTTTCAGCTATTGGACAAGAGGTGTTCGATGTTGTGCTGCTTGGCCGTGGCTTTGATGCGGCGGAGGCGGCAGTGGAGGAACAGGGGATACCTTTGCTTCGTTT
>CAZFZW010000234.1:0-1694 GCA_964523465.1 uncultured Clostridium sp.
TAAATTCGGACGGACTGTATAATGCATTTAAGAAGATAGGGGTTATATAAAAATTGTGTGGCGATGCGTTGGTGCAATGGTACTCGGAACCCCGATAACGATATTCAGAATATTTACAAACCCGATAAGACAGGAAGAGGCAGAGATAAGGAATCTCAACGATATATATGAACAGCAACGCTTTATAAACAGAGAGGGATAATCTCCGCAGACAAAAACGACCGCCGCACAAAACAGTGCGGCGGTCAGCTTTTTGCATAAGTTTAGTTGTCCTCGTCGAAATGGTCGATGTCCTCAAGACCGAGGCTGTCCTCATAAATTGCAAGCTCCTCTTCAAGCCTTTGCTGAAAATCTACGAAAACCTCATCATATTCGGGTTCATCACCTGTTACATAGGTGTATTCGTCAGTCTCTTCGTCATACTCTATCTTCATCACGGCAAACTGCATATCGCCCGACTCGATATTGTCAACGGGGAGCAGGATGACATAGTTCTCACCCTTGTGCTCGACTATATCGACTACCGACATATCGACCTCGTTACCCTCATCGTCAACAAGGGTTATGAAGTTGTTCTCTCCTTCGTTTTCCGAATCCTCGGGGTAAAAATCAAGGATATTATCTTCTGACATCGGTGTTACTCCTTTACACATTGAATCTGAACAGCACTACATCGCCGTCGTTCATGACATATTCCTTGCCCTCGCTGCGGACAAGTCCTTTTTCCTTTGCGGCAACAAGTGAGCCGCAGGCTACGAGATCCTCGAAGCTTATGACCTCGGCACGGATGAAACCACGCTCAAAGTCGGAATGTATTTTTCCTGCCGCCTGAGGAGCCTTTGTGCCACGGGTTATTGTCCATGCACGAACTTCGGGCTTGCCGGCGGTAAGATATGAGATAAGACCGAGCAGGTTGTAGCTACGCTGAACAAGCAGGTCGAGGCCGCCCTTCTCTATTCCGAGGTCGGTAAGGAACATCTCACGCTCGTCCTTGTCGAGTGAGGCTATCTCTGCCTCAAGCTCCGCACATATCGGCAGAACCTCCGAACCCTCTGCGGCAGCTATCTCCTTGACTGCAAGGTAGTGACGGTTGGTGTCGATGTTGTTTGCAAAGTCGTTCTCGCTCATGTTGCAGGCGTAGATGACGGGCTTTGCTGTCAGCAGGGCTATCTGAGCGAGGAAGTCACGCTCATTTTCGTCGCACTCGACATTTCTTGCCGGTACTTCGCTTTCAAGTTCACTCTTGAGTCTCTTGAGAAATTCAAGCTCTGCGGCGGCAGACTTGTCATTTCGTGCCTGCTTTGCAACTCTGTCGAGTCTGCGCTCCACCATCTCAAGGTCGGAGAGGATAAGCTCGAGGTTTATCGTCTCAATATCTCTCTTGGGGTCGATAGTCGCATCAACATGAACAATATCGTCATCTTCAAAGCAACGCACGACATGGACGATGGCATCGACCTCACGAATGTGCGAGAGGAATTTGTTGCCGAGACCCTCACCCCTTGATGCACCTCTGACAAGACCGGCGATGTCAACGAATTCGATTGTTGCCGGGGTTATCTTGTCGGGAGAATACATCTCGGCGAGTTTGTCCAGTCGCTCATCCGGCACTGCGACCACGCCGACATTCGGCTCAATGGTGCAGAATGCGTAGTTTGCCGACTGCGCTCCTGCGTTGGTTATTGCGTTGAAAA
>CAZFZW010000235.1:0-1679 GCA_964523465.1 uncultured Clostridium sp.
CGATACCGTAGATGTAGGTGAGACCTATCTCACCCCTTTTGTTGTTCGGTAAATCAACACCGGCTATTCTTGCCATAATTTATCTTAAACTTAATTTGTTTTACAAACTACTGTTATCCCTGGCGCATCTTGAACTTAGGGTTCTTCTTGCAGATGACATAAAGACGACCTTTGCGTCTGACGATCTTGCAATCCTCGCTGCGCTTCTTGATGGATGTTTTGACTTTCATATCGTGAGTTTTTTATTTGTACCTGAAAGATATTCTTCCCTTTGTCAAATCATAAGGTGAAATTTCAACCCTCACCTTGTCTCCAAGGAGGATGTGGATGAAATTCATTCTCATCTTGCCGGAGATGTTGCAGAGAAGGACGTGGCCGTTCTCAAGCTCCACCTTGAACATTGCGTTAGGAAGAGTCTCGATCACTTTTCCGTCTTGCTCTATCGCTACTTGTTTGGACATTGAAAAAACACTTTAAAATTTACCAGTACATTCTATATAATCAAACGTTGACAGCTGTTCCGCCTTGCCCTTACGAACAACAACCGTAAGCTCATAGTGAGCCGCGTTCCTGTGGTCGGAAGTGTGTACAGCCCAACCATTTCTGGCCACATACACTCCTCTGCCGCCTGCATTGATCATTGGTTCTATGCAGATGACCATTCCATCCACAAGTCTGCACCCGTGTCCCTGACGCCCGTAGTTCGGAACGCCCGGAGCCTCGTGCATCTCCTTCCCGAGCCCGTGTCCTTCAAGTTCACGGACAACCGAGAATCCGAATGACTCAGCGTACGATTGCACCGCGTGTCCGATGTCACCTGTCCTGTTGCCGGCCACCGCGGCCTCGATTCCCTTATAGAGGGAAGCTTTGGTCACGTCCATAAGCTTACGGGTCTCGGCGTCCACTTCCCCTACCGGGAAAGTGTAAGCCGAATCACCGTTGTAGCCTTTATACAGGGTGCCTATGTCGGCGGTCACGATGTCGCCCTCCTTGAGGACATAGTCCGACGGGAAACCGTGGACAACGACATCGTTGACAGATGTACATATAGCGGCGGGAAAACCCTCGAATCCAAGAAAACTCGGAATGGCGCCGTTGTCGCGGATAAAAGTCTCGGCCACCTCATTCAACCTCGCGGTTGTCACACCCGGGGCGACCACCTTACCGACTTCCGCCAATGTCTTCGAGACAAGTATGGCATTCTCGCGCAAAAGCTCGATTTCCTCTTCTGTCTTAGGCTTAACCATCAATCCTGTGATTATCAAAAATTACATTCCTGAGCGTCCGCTGATACGTCCGGTCTTCATAAGGCCGTCATAGTGACGCATCAGGAGATAACTCTCTATCTGCTGAAGTGTGTCAAGGACAACACCTACAAGGATCAACAGTGAAGTACCACCGTAGAAGCTTGCGAACTGATCCTGGACACCCAAAATCCTGGCGAATGCAGGAAGAATGGCGATGATGGCGAGGAATATTGAGCCAGGGAGAGTCACCTTGGACATAATGGAGTCAAGGTAATTCACAGTGGCCTTTCCAGGCTTCACGCCAGGGATGAATCCTCCGTTCTTCTTCATATCCTCGGCCATCATAGTCGGGTTGACGGTGACGGCTGTGTAGAAATAAGTGAAGATAACAACGAGGAATCCGAAAATCAGGTTGTACCAGAATCCGGTGTA
>CAZFZW010000236.1:0-1678 GCA_964523465.1 uncultured Clostridium sp.
TAGTATCCATTTGCTGTGCATCGTTTGCTATAAAGCTGTTTTCAAACGGTGCTTTTGCCCCGAAGAAATTCATATGGCCGTTATAATGAGTCCATTCCACGGCAGGGATGAATGTAAGCTCGGGAATGTGCGGCAGACAAAAATTTTCCGAGTAATTGTTGTGATTGGCAAGGGCGATAAAATCAAGGCCTTTTTCTTTTGCCATTTTGCCGACGGTGTGTGCATCGTAAAGACCGTCGGATGCATCGGTATGTATATGCAAATCGCCGAAGAGGAATTTAGGCTCGGCATACTCAAAATCTATGTTATATTTTACCTCGACACCCTCAGGCACGACATGATATGCACCGACTATTATCGACCACTCGCCGGGCACTATCTTCTGTGTGAGATAGCCGTTTGAGGAGGCATACTCACCGACAAAGATACTGTCGTGTGCGCTTCCCGACCAGCCGAGAAAGCTGCCCTTTTCATCCATAAGACCGAGGTCAATGATGTTCGTGGGCTTCACATCCTGCATAAAGCCCTTTGCGCCGCGCTTATAAGAATAAGACACACTGACTTTAATGACATTTTCGGGCACGGTGAAAGGTACTGTGTAATAAGTTCCCTCAAGCTCTTTTTTAACGAAATGTATCAGTTCAGGCATTTGTGCAAAATCTCCAAAAATTTATTTCATCTTCATTATAAAACAGTTAAACTGCTTTTCCTTGCGATTTTTTAATATCTATGAGTGATTTTTTTAAGATTAAGTTGTTTTTAGCATTATCACCCCTTGAAAATCGCCAGAAAGTATGATATTTTAAAATATAGGCAGTATACGAAAAACGGAGATGAGTGTAACGGAAAAGACTAACGAATCACGGCCACACCTTGTGGACGGGAACAGAAATGTTCCGCTGAAAAAATATGATGTATCTTTTCACTGGTGGGGTTCAGAGGGAACGACTCTGCACTGGCACAATTTTTATGAATTTTTCCTGATAACAGAGGGGCGTTGCACGCACGAGTTAAACGGCGTAACCTCCGAAATCGGCAAGGGTACACTGTGCATGATTTGCCCGAATGAGCTGCATCAGCTTCGCAGAATAAACGGTCAGAGCAGTATTCATATGAACATATGCATCCTGCCCGAAAGACTTGAGGCCGCATGTGATGCACTTAAACTCGATTTCAAATCACTGTGTGAAAACGGCTCCGTTACAACAGTGTTGACAAATGACGAGCTGAACTTTTTTATCTCCCGTGCACGGCTTATCGGCAAGCTCATAAGCAACAGCTATGAGACTGCGGCGAGCACGATATGCACAACGGCAGTTGAACTGCTCTCGCTGATAAACACATCAAAACTCATCCAAAAAGGCGAATACCCCGACTGGTTTGCGGACATAATCGAAAAAATCGGCTCACCCGAGTTCATCACTTACAGTGCCGCCGATGTATACAGAATGGGAAATTTCTCGCCGCCGGTGATGATAGAATATTTTAAGCGATACACGGGAAAAACCGTCTCGGCATACCTCAGAGACAAAAAATGCGAATACGCCTGTCAGCTTTTAAAAAGCACGCAATTGACCACACTTGAAATTTCTCTTCAGCTCGGTTACTACTCTCTGAGCCACTTTAACAGAGTTTTCAAGGAATACTCGGGACTTTCCCCTGCCGCTTACCGCAAAAA
>CAZFZW010000237.1:0-1674 GCA_964523465.1 uncultured Clostridium sp.
TGATGTAATCCAGACCCAGCGTGCTCTTTCCGTACTTTTGATACGTTTCTTTCTTAAGTCTCCTCTCCCAAAGAAGTCACTCGTATCCTTCAGGTTGCGGATGACTTAAAATTGAAACTTGCCATTTCCATCCTGTATGCCACTGGAATGTGGCTGGATGAACTTTGCTATTTTAAATGTTCGGATATCAGCTATTCTTCCATGACGATATATATCCGCAAGTCCAAGAATCATTCTGACCGTTATGTTCCGATAAAGGTAAATGTGGTAAATGTGAATTCGATTATTTTTGAAAAATCCGATAATTTGAATCGGAAATAATCCCCATATTTTTGTCTATATCTACCGAAAATTTGATGAAAATGCAAATTTTGGTTCCCATAATTGGAAATCTGCGTTATGCTATATATAGGGAGAGATTTGGGAAGGAGTAAATTTGAAAGACAGAATGGCAGAGTTTCCCCAAAAGAATGATAATAAGGGAACAGAGCAAAAAATGCATCTCTCGAATGCATTGGAGGCAGCCGCGGAGAAAGCCGGGTATGATGCGCAGGCAAAAAAGATTCTCAGCGATAAGATCATATTGGCATGGATTCTAAAATATGCGGCGCAGGAATTCAGACAATTTTCCATAAAGAAAATTGTTGATTCCATTGAAGGAACACCGGAGGTGTCAGTGATTCCGGTATACCCAGGAAAAGTAAAACCGGAGGCTGTTACCGGGATGAGTAACAGTGATACAGTTCCGAACGAGGGGGAGGTTACCTTTGACATCAGGTTTTATGTGTATACACCGGAAAGAGAGCGCATAAAACTCATTGTAAACGTAGAAGCACAGAAAAAATATCATGTAGACTATGATCTGGTAACCAGAGGAATCTTTTATTGCGCCAGAATGCTTTCTGCACAGTTGGATACGGAGTTTACGGGAAAGGATTACGACCAGATAAAAAAGGTTTATTCCATTTGGATTTGTATGAATGCACCAAAGTATGCAGCAAATACGATTACGGAATACAAGATAGAGCCGAATATGATCTATGGAGAGCTTGGTGGCAACGCTCGATATGATTTGCTGTCTGTCGTAATGATTTGTCTGTCGGAATATGACACTTTAGAGCAGAAGGATATTTCAGAGCCGGAAGATATTTCAGAGCCGGAAGGTGTTTTAGAGCAGAAGGATATTTCAGAGTCGGAAGGTGTTTTGGAGCAGAAGGAGACATCGGTGCAGGAAGATGTTCCGTCTGGGGCGAAGCTGTTGGGGTTGTTGGCAACAGTATTGTCAGAAGATTTAACACCGGAAGCGAAAGAAGATATTCTGGAGAAGGAGTATGGTATAGCCACATCGGTGGAGATGAAGGAGGATATGCGGCTTATGTGTAACTTGAGTGATTTGATTGAAGAGCGTGGGATAAAGCGTGGAGTCGAGCAGGGAATTGAGCGTGGAATTGAGTGTGGAATAAAAGCGTTGGTAGAGACCTGTAAAGAATTGGGAATTTCGCAGGAAGATACACAAGCCAGAGTAGAGAAAAAATTCGCACTGACAGAAAACAAGGCGAAAGAGATTGTGACGAAGTTCTGGAAGTAAATATGAATGTACTGAATAGTTGTGAAATAAAGTAACTGTTCAGGACAGATTTGTGCGGAACCGCACAAATCGTATGATAAAGTGAA
>CAZFZW010000238.1:0-1661 GCA_964523465.1 uncultured Clostridium sp.
GTCCGAAATAGAGGCAGCCTTTAAAGGTTCTGCCCTCCGCTTTCATCGCACGGATGGTGGGCAGAAAAATCTTCTCCATACATTCCTGTGCAACATCGTCGGTGTAATACGGGTTCGGGGCAACTGTGCCCATACCGCCGGTATTAAGTCCCGTATCGTTGTCCCCTGCACGCTTATGGTCCATCGAGGACACCATAGGTACAACTGTGTTGCCGTCGGTAAAGGAAAGCACAGATACTTCCGGGCCGGTCAGGAACTCCTCGATTACGATATTGTCTCCACTTGCGCCGAACTGCTTGTCCTGCATCATGGAAACGACTGCCTGCTTTGCCTGCTCACGGGTCTCGGCAATTATAACGCCCTTGCCAAGTGCCAATCCGTCAGCTTTTATAACAGTCGGAACAGGTGCGGTGTCGAGATAAGCCAGAGCCGCATCCATATCACTGAACACTTCATATTCGGCAGTAGGTATGCCGTACTTTTTCATAAGGTTCTTTGAAAAGACCTTGCTGCCCTCGATTATCGCAGCGGCCTTATCGGGGCCAAATGAGGGTATACCCTTGTCTTTGAGTGCATCGACACAGCCGAGCACAAGCGGATCATCGGGTGCCACGACGGCATAATCTATCCTGTTTTCAACAGCAAAGTTGACAATGCCATCAATGTCGGTTGCCGCAATATTTACACATTCTGCATCATCCGCCATACCGCCGTTACCGGGCAGGGCATATATCTTTTCAACGCTGCTGTTTTCTTTGATTTTCTTTATGATGGCGTGCTCTCTTCCGCCGCCGCCTACAACTAAAATTTTCATATTAACACCTGAAGCGATAAGTATTAGTGGTGGAACAAACGCATTCTGGTAAACGACATCACCATGCCGTACTTGTCACAGCAGTCGATAACGGCATCGTCTCTGATTGAGCCGCCCGGCTCTGCAATGTACTTGACACCGCTGCGTTTTGCACGCTCGATATTATCCGAAAACGGGAAAAACGCATCCGAACCGAGTGCAACGCCGTCAATGGTTGCAAGATAAGCTTTCTGCTCCTCGACAGTAAAACGCTCGGGCTGAACGGTGAAATACTTCTGCCAGTTGCCGTCCGCACAGACATCCTCTTCGTTCTGATTTATATATCCGTCAATAACATTGTCTCTGTCGGGGCGGCCGATTTCAGCCTTAAAGGGCAGGTTAAGTACCTTCTCATGCTGACGAAGGAACCATGTGTCCGCCTTTGTACCTGCAAGACGGGTGCAGTGAATACGTGACTGCTGACCTGCGCCGACGCCGATAGCCTGGCCGTCAACCGCATAGCACACAGAATTCGACTGAGTATATTTAAGGGTTATAAGTGCAACAACAAGGTCTCTTGCCGCACTCTCGGGAAGGTCTTTGTTTGAAGTGACAATATTCTCGAGCAGCTTGGGGCTGATTTCAAAATTGTTTCTGCCCTGTTCAAAAGTTATGCCGAACACCTGCTTTGTCTCCTGCACCTCGGGAACATAGTCTGGGTCAATCTTGACTATATTGTAGTTACCCTTTCTCTTTGACTTGAGAATTTCAAGTGCTTCGGGCTCATAACCGGGGGCAATAATACCGTCGGAAACCTCACGCTTTATCATCTTTGCGGTGGTGACATCGCAGACATCGGAGAGTGCGA
>CAZFZW010000239.1:0-1631 GCA_964523465.1 uncultured Clostridium sp.
TTGACGATTCGTGAGGCCGCTGAGTACAGCAATATCGGTATCAACAAGATCAACGATATGCTCCGTCAACCGAATTGTCCATTTGTGCTCTATGTTGGAAGCAGAAAGCTTGTGAAACGGCAAGCATTCGAGGATTATATCAACGGGAAAGTAGTCATTTGATCTTTAGTCCACACCAAAAAGTAGGTTTGCCTTATTGAAAGAAATTGTGTCCCGTGATATAATCCTGTATATCATGTTGGACCACTTTCTTGCGATACAAGAAAGGAGTTCATAATGGGCAAAAACTTAAAGGGCAAAGAATGTGGCGTTGGAATCTGCCAGAGAAAGGATGGTAAATATGCTGCCCGATATAGCGCCAGAAATGGTCGGCGCTATGAAAAGCATTTTGATACTCTGCCGGAAGCGCGAAACTGGCTTGCCGATATTCAATACGAGGACAAGCACGGAATCGTGCCGACAAATGTAGACATGACGGTAGATGATTGGTTTGAGTTCTGGATGGAGAATTTGATTTGTGATCTTGCTCCCAACACTCGCAGAAACTACAGGGAGCGCTACAAGAAAAACATACAGCCAATCATTGGCGCCATGAAAATCTCTGATGTGAAACCCATGCACTGCAAGGTCATTTTGAATCGAATGGATGCCGACTATGCTGGTTCAACGATCAGGCAGACCTATATTGCGATGGGAACCATGTTTCGGTCTGCGGTTATGAACGATATTATCCACAAGCACCCTATGGATGGTGTTCGATACACCAAGCCAGTTCGTGCAGTAGATGACATCAAGTTTCTAACCGTAGAAGAGCAGGACTTGTTTCTTGAAACGGCCAAACGCTCTCACAATTACAGGCAATATGCGTTACTTCTTGAAACCGGGTTGCGAACTGGAGAATTGATTGGCTTAACATGGGATGCAATCGACTGGAAGAAACGTACTCTAACCGTGAACAAAACATTGGAGTTTAGACATAAGCAGAAGTATTGGCGTGCTGGGCCTCCCAAGACGGCAACAAGTTATCGAACGATTCCTCTGACGGAAAAAGCGTATCAAATTCTAAAAGAATGTTATGATGAACGGGACACCCGAAAGGAGTCAGAGACTTTGTCGCAGATCCTAGAATACATCGACAGGCGCACAGGAGAGAGTAAATGCTTGGTTATGAAAGACCTTGTTTTTATCAACTGGCGTACAGGTGAACCGGCAAAGAACAGCTCCTATGATACGCATCTGTATAAATTGTGTGATGAGGCTGGCATGAAACGCTTTTGCATGCACGCACTTAGACACACATATGCCACACGAGCCATCGAACGAGGAATGTCACCCAAGTCCTTGCAAAAATTACTCGGACACGCGAGTATTAAAACTACCATGGATCGTTATGTCCATGTCACCGATGAGTCTTTGGCAAATGCTGTTCGCCAGTTCGAGACGAACCGTGCCAGCGCATAAATGGTGCGCAGCGTGTAAATTGGTGCGGAATTGGTGCGGAGCGGGGGTCCGAAAACCCGCAAACCCTTGAAAACAAAGGAGATATGAGGCAAAATGAAATTAGGTATCGTTGTTTTGCCTTGGTGAGCGTCCTCACTGTAGCTTATATATAAACGCGCTAACTGCGCGGA
>CAZFZW010000240.1:0-1620 GCA_964523465.1 uncultured Clostridium sp.
TCCTCCCATAACATTATTCACCTCTATCGCACTGATGACGGTAAAAGCAAACAGCATTGGGAGAGCTACGAAACCGAGCTGGAAGCTATACAGCGGAAGGCCTATATTGAACTATTGCAAAAAGAGAAGCGGTATGACGATATCCGACTGGCAGCACTGGACTATAAGCGCAGAAAAGCTATTGAAAAGACGCAACGTGAACTTGCTCAAGCAAATGCGGGTCTTCCTAACATCCCAATGCCGTCAACGAAGGAAGACAACACGCATCAGACCTTCAAGCACTTTATGGAACGCTTTCTCCCTTTCTATGCACGTAAAAAGCGTTTCTCCCCCAACACCTACGATAGCTATGTCAGCAACTTGACCAATCACATCTATCCCTATTTTGGCAACTGGGTCATGAGCACCATCACCGCTGAGGATATTGACCTGTTTCTGGATTACCTCAGCCAAAAGCCTTGCTCAGGGAGTAAAGCGTACAAAAAGAAGCCGTCGGAAATACCGCGGCTCTCATCCCCCACCATTAAAAAGGTTTTCAATGTCCTCATGGTTGGCTTCCCTACTGCAAAGCAATGGCGCTATGTGACCGAGATCCCTGATGTGGCTCCGCCTTCAGAGAAATATCGGAAGCGCAACTACTGGCAGCCTGAGCAGATCCATGACTTCCTCAAGTTGATCGAAGATGATCCCATGCTTCACTTGGCCGTGCATATCGGTTTTGTATGCTCTTTGCGCGCCGGTGAAGTGGCCGGGATCGACACCAGTCTCATTGACTTGAAGGACAAAAGCCTTTGGATCAAGCGCATATTACAAAGAGTTTCTGATGAGTCACTGGCTACGCTACCAAAGGAAGAGATCCTTTATGTGTTTCCCAAAAAGAAGAAAAACTCAAAGAGCAGTCTTATCCTGAAAGCACCGAAGACAGAAGAAAGCTACCGAAAGCTCTACCTGACAACGCCATTAGTCGAGGAGATCCAACGGCGTCTGGATGAGATCTCAGATAATAAGGCTGTCTTCGGTAGTGAGTATCAGGACCAGGGATTGCTACTCTGCTTTGCTGATGGATCACCTATTGAACCCAAATCAATCGGTGACGCCTTTAAGGATGCACAGCGGCGGCTCAAGATAGAGGATATGCTGGAATTTCAGGGGCTGCGCAAATCAGGTCAGATGCACAAGATACGCTTGTCGAATAATAACTACCAGCTGGTCGCTGAAGCAGCTGGCCAGTCCCCGGAGGTATTGATGAGCAACTACAATGAAGCGCAGGAGTGTGAAAAGCGTGCTCTATCAGAAAAGGTAGAGGAAAGTTTCTATTCTCCCTCCACCACTGCTCAAACAGCAATACCTGCGAAAAAAGAATTTGAGGCCCAAGATCTTCTCGCAAAAGTACAGGAAGATCCGGACCTCTCTCAGCAGTTATTGCGCTTATTGCTATCCTCAGCAATTAGCAAACTTTGATGCAGAAAGAAAAAGTTTAGCTGACTTTTTAGCAAATTTCCGCGTTTTTAGGGTTTTGTCAAAAATGCACAAAACCCTGTAACCATTGCGATTACAGGGTTCTGTTGGAGCTGCTGGGCGGATTCGAACCGCCGACCTCATCCTTACCAAGGATGCGCT
>CAZFZW010000241.1:0-1619 GCA_964523465.1 uncultured Clostridium sp.
CTTCGTCCTGTAAAAGCGATGTCAATGTATAATCGCTTTGCTTGATGTAAAAATGTGTCTTTTCAGAAAGGCTATATACGGTCAGTTTCCCATCGCATGGACTTATCAAGTTTGCCGCCCCTTGATTGACAGGTCGGAGTGCAGACTTTATTCTTCGTGCAAAAAAATCATCAAAGCTATGATAAGAAGTCTCTTTATATTGGTTCATATCGATCTGATGCTTTTTGACGAAAGGCGTAATAAAGATTTTGGATGCAGGTCTTGTTAAAAGCCATCCAGCCGCTTTAGAGATCATCGGTGCGGACAGGCATTTCATAACTGATCGCCCCAGCAGAGAGCCGTACATCTTTTGTAGGAAACGATCCTGCGAAGTTGATTCTGTTATCTCATTTCCATCTCTGTCCCGGATCACGATATGATTCCTCCTCTGCGCATGGCAAGAAGTAATAAAACACCGAGAAGAATCCCCATTCCTGCAATCATCAGCATAATTTCTTTTAGATCAGGCTTTTTGAATTGAAAATCCAAAATAAACAGGAAACCGATGATTGCAAGCGTTGCACTTAAAATTGCTGACATCCACATATCGGGCAACAGGGATGCAATAAAGAAGCCCAACAGCAAAAAACCGGATATAGATGTAACAGGTAGTCCACGATAGGTTGTCCTTCCTCCAGTTTCATACTGCTGTCGCTGCCACTCCAAAACATTAAACCAAGCCAAACGGATCATAGCCGCAACGCAAAACAAACCGACCAGCAGACAATTTACGCCATTCTGATAACAGATAATTCCCGGTAAGACCCCAAAGCAGACCAAATCACACAGGGAATCCAACTGGATTCCAAAATTCTTTTCCTCCTCGCTGCGATCCGTTTTTGTTCTCGCAATTCGACCATCAAACGCATCAAAAATGCCGCAAAGTGCCAGACAAAGAAGTGATACCCATGTATTTCCTGATATAGCTTGCGATATACCGACCACAGCACATAAAAGACTGATTTCCGTTAAAATGACAGTATAGTTGTAGATACCAAGTAAATGAAACATAATTAGGATTCCTCTCTCTTTAGAATAATTGTTGCCGTAATTGTCATAACCCCGCTGATCAGCAACTGCGTATAATAACTGATTCCACGGCTAAGTACCATTCCGGCGGTGATCCGCAACTCACCAAAGATAGGTAAAAAGATCGTTGAAAACAGTTTTTCGCTGATACCCATCCCACCGGGGAGCGGAAGCATATCAACAGCCACGGAGATCATTGCCTGTAATGTAATAATCACGAAAGCAGATGTTCCGCTCAAATGAAAAGCTCGATAGACGAGCCATGTCACAAAAAACAAAGTTGTTCTTTGAGCAATGGTTATCAGGAACGACCAAAGGACAACCAATTTATGCGATTGAAAAAACGAAGCAGTTCCTCTGTATTGCTCCAATGTGTGTTCCAAACGTTCTGTTAGTTTTTGCGGCTCTTTAACAAGACGTAGCCAACACAGAAATGCCGCAACTTTTTCGGTAATGAACTGTATCAGCTTCGGGTCAAATACCAACAGGAGAAGCCCAGCAACACATATAATATTCAATGCAACGCCAAGGTACATGAGCCATAATACATC
>CAZFZW010000242.1:0-1619 GCA_964523465.1 uncultured Clostridium sp.
AGTCTGTGAGCAGGTCGGAAATATCGAGCTGCTGTGCATCGTTCCAAAGTCTCTCAAGGTTGTAATACTCACGCTGCTCTTTCTGGAACAGGTGAACAAGTACGCTGCCGAAGTCGAGCAGAATCCAGCCTGTTGCACGGCCCTCAATGTGTTCGGGTGCTACTCCGAGCTTGCCCATTTCATATTCGAGGTCGTCAGCAAGGCTCTTTACATGGGTGTTTGAAGTACCTGTGGCGATAACGAAGTAGGACGAAACTATTGTCAGCTCCTCGGTCTTGATAGCGGAGATGTCTATTGCCTTCTTCTTGTCAAGAATCTTGACTATTTCAAATGTAAGTTCCTGCGGTGTCATTTTTATTTGCTCCTTTCGGTTATAAGCTCATTATAACAATCGAGGCTTGACGGGTCTATAATCATCGAGTCTGCGGCAAGCTTTGTTATGCAGTATTTCAATGTGTAGAGCATCGCACTTTCGAGCGACTCTTTTGAAAGCTCACGCACAGTGTCAACATCGGGATAAGTCCTGTCTGCGCTGATGAAATCGGCGAGGTAGACGGTCTTTTCGAGCTTTGTCATACCTGCCTTTCCCGTGGTGTGCCAGCGGACAGCACCGAGAATTTCCTCATCGTCAATATGAAGTTCGGTTTTTAAAAAAGCGTAGCCTGCAATTGCGTGCCACAGTTTGCGGTTGAGGGATTCGCACGGAGATAATATTATATCAGCTTTTTTTATTATTTGCAACTGCTCATCGCCCGAGACATTTTTCATCACATCGTGCATAAGTCCTGCAAAATAGGCCTTTTCGGGGTCAACTGAGTAACGCTCGGCGAGCGTTTTCGCACTGTCGGCAACGCCGAGTGAGTGGATGTATCTGTAGCTGTCAAGCTTCTGCTTTAGCAGCTCGTCATATTCCTTGTATTTTTCGGGTACGCTCAAAGGTACAGCCTCTTTTCATCTATATAGTCTCTGACTTTTTCATTCAGCAGTCCGTCCGTGTCCTCGCCGTTCGAGATTTTCTCTCTTATCTCGGTGGAACTCAGCGGAAAGACGGGAATATCTATAAACTTGATTTTCCGACATTCTTCGGGCGTAAATTTTTCCTCAATGACGGGCACGAATCTGTCCTCTCTCGAGGCGGCACAGAGGGTGGACATCATGAGAATATCGTGATAGCGATACCATTTGTCAAAGCTTGCAAGCATATCCGAGCCGGTGACCAGAAAAAGGTCGGCGTCGGGGTACTGTGCCTTTATCTCGCAGAGCGTATCATATGTATAGCTCTTGCCCACACGCCGAAGTTCTGTGTCGCAGACGATAAAACGGCTGTCCGAGTCGAAGTTGAGCCTGCACATTTCAAGTCTGTCCTCGCCTGAGGCAAGATTCGGAGCCTGCTTGTGCGGCGGCACGGATGCGGGAATTATCAGCACACGGTCGAGCTTCATTTTGTCTGTCATCTCGGTTATCAGCCGCAGATGACCCAGATGCGGCGGATTGAAAGTTCCGCCGAAAATGCCCAGCCGCATACATCTTCCTCCTTAATATTCGAGATCGTCCGAGGCGCTTGCACTGCCGCTTATCGGCACTGCCTCGCCGAGATAAGTCGGTTCGGGTTCGATTAT
>CAZFZW010000243.1:0-1597 GCA_964523465.1 uncultured Clostridium sp.
GAATAGGTGGTAGGACACATCCAACCGCCCACGATGATACGCTCTCCGAGATTTGCAAAAATACTGCCGTCATTGGTTACCTGCAGATGGGTCTTTTCAGAGGTCGGATTATTGATATTGAAACGAATCTGGCGACCCTTTGGACTTGTACTTAAGTTTGCCGTAGTACCCGACCAGTTCACAACCGTAAAATTGCGTCCACAACCGGAAGAATCGGCAAGTGCCATATCATCATCCGGTGCAGACTCATTGAAACGCCATAATCCGGAGGCGGCATATTCTGCGGGAAACTCACCCGTAAAATCCGTCTGTTTATTCAGAATTGTTTTCAAAGACATACCGTCACCTCCATCTGCTCTTAGCCACAATCTGTAATTCGGTCAGCATGGCATTACTTACTTCCACGGTTACCGTGTTATCTCCGACAGCCAGTGTCGGAAAGTTTAGTTCCTGCAAATACGGCAGGCCGTTACGGAGCGTTTCTCCGTTTTCATCCACCACATAGGCGGTCATTTTATCGGTATCCACGATGAGGGTTTCTCCCTCGGAAAGCGTGGCATTTACGATTTTCAGTTCCTCGCCGTTTGTGGTAATGCTGATATAATTGCTTGCACCTGCGGTTATCACACCCTTAATGCGATACACAGGCAGTGACTCAATGTTGCCAATCGTTCTTGTAATGGTATGAACCCCTTCCTCCACAATGGAGAAAGTTTCATCCGTGATGGCATATCCGAATGGGTCAGGACAGAAAAACTTCAGTTCAAAACTGCCCGCCGAGCGGATAAGCCTTTCACAATCCACTGCATCATTAAGCCTTGCCATAAAATATCTGTCCGGCACATCATCAAGCACAAGCTGACGGAGTCCCTGCACAGGGTCAAGCCATGCAGCAATGTCATCCAAGGCAGATACCAAGGATGTGAAGCTGTGTTTCGGATAGATATTGCACTGTACCTTAATTTCACGGTAATCAAAATCGGCTCCGAAATCTGCTACACCATATTTACCGGGCACGGTGGTGGTAAAGTTTCGAAGTTTACCACACACCTGCCAGGAAGTCAGACGGGCTTTGATGCCCATGCTTGCCGATGTAATATCATTAAAAATAAAACCCATAGGTCAAAACCCTCCTTTATGCCGTAGTGAAGTGTCCCTGTGCACGGGAACCGCTTTGAATCAAGTTGTAAAGTTCCTGGGAAATCTTACGGATATCCTCTTCGCTTCTTACAATCATCTGCTGAATGGTAATCAGCGCACCATAACCCGTTCCCATACCGGAAACTGTGTCATTTCGGTTGACCGTGCCGTTCACATTGAAATCCGTAGGCAGTGCCGTTGTCATATCATCGGCAAGGCTCTGCATCACATCATTGATGTCCTGACTCATACCTTCAGCGGCTGCAACGGCATCTTTACCACTGGTATTGATAGCACCTGCCAAGCCTTCCACCAACATCTCACCAATCCATGCCATCTCATCCGAAGGCGAATGGATGCCGAAGAAATCACAGATACCGTCCCAGATGGAAGAAATCCAACCGGACACCTTGTTCCAAAGCCAAGATGCAAGAGACTGGATGCCCTGCCACAAACC
>CAZFZW010000244.1:0-1578 GCA_964523465.1 uncultured Clostridium sp.
CAATGTCACTTAGTTAAGCGAGGAGGAAACCAATGGCAAACATCGACACCTGGAGGTATATGCGAAGTTCCAAGGGGAATGGCAACCCATTGAAGGATTAGAAATAACTGAAAAATAAAAATGGACACGACTTAAAGACAGATTTGCATCTGCCTGGAAAAGGTGTATACTATTAATGGCACTTCTCTTTAGACGTAACGGTATGAGAAGCTTGCAGGATGTTGGACTCTATGCTGGCGAGGATAGCTCCTTTCCAACCTGATAGGTAGTATATAGTTGCTTATCAGGTTTTCTATATTTGGTGGTGCTACATTTCGTAAGAAGTCAAAACAGATTTTCATAGCCATAGAAAAATTTACCTGGTACACATACTTTCTATTGCTGCGCTGCTTGATTTTGGTGTGTAGTATTATAATGGAGCAAAAATTGTATAAAATAAGCCTGCTCCATAGCTCCATTTCAATATATTCTGTCTTTTTAGAATGAAAATTAATTGTTCCTATTGTATGCTTTAAGTCCCTAAAAGAGGTTTCGATTCCCCATCTGAGATAGTAACAATCCTTTATTATTTCAGTTGGGAACTCCTCTGCCGGAAGAGAGGTAATGATATTTTCGTAAATGCCATCAGCAACTTTAAACCGGACAATCCGGAGTGTTAATGAATATTCGTCTGAAATATTTTCCGGATCAAGATAATCAAATGTGATATTTTTACACACATATCGATATTGCTCCGCCTTATCCGGATGCTGGCGTTTCTTCCTGGATTGGGTTCTGGTCAAAAGGATGGTAACAGTCTGGTCCATGCTGTCAGGTAATTTGTCAACACCAAGGATACGCATGGTATTTAAGTCTTTTGCCCGGATGATAAAATCAATGTGATTTTCCATAGCATGGGCAAAGACGTTGTAACTGGCAAAGCCTCTGTCAGCAATGATGATAGGAGAACCGCCATACGAATATCTGTCCATTAAGTTACAAAGTGCCTGAAATTCATTTTTTTTGCGTCCAGGCTGGACTTCCAAATCAAGATATCTTTTGTTTGCAAGTTCATATAAAGAGATGGTGTGTATCATGTTAAAACCACGAGCAGATTTGGCATTTGGTTCATGAAAAGTATCGGGATCATTAGGGTTTCTTGCAATATTGAATTCGGAACCATCGCAGGCAATAAGATAGTATTTGTCCAAATATTTGTCCATGTTAAAACGGCAATTAAATTCTTTTATGAGATGTTGAAACGCCGTTTTAGAAATTTTAGAACGTTGTTGATAAAAAGCAGAGGAAGTGGGAACAGACTCGTCGTACTTAAAAAATTTAAGCAGTTCATGATTAAGGCATCCACTTTCCATAGATATTAGAAGATGCATCATTTTTGAGAAATTGAGCTTTCGATTCCGTAAAAAATCTTTGTTTGGATTTTTTACAAAAGAATTGATAGAGAGGGACATCTCATCAATAATGTCCCAAAGAGTAGATTTAACAGTTTCTGGAAATGTCATACGTTTAACCTCCTTGAATTAGAAAAAATATAGTTCTAATTCAAGGGCCGCTCTCGCTACCTCTAAAAAACAATCA
>CAZFZW010000245.1:0-1577 GCA_964523465.1 uncultured Clostridium sp.
GCAAAAGAAGAAGATATAATAGAACTTTTTAAGGGTTTAAAATTTAATTTTTTAGATTATAAAAGTTTTATTGAAAAAAGAGATAATTGGTATTGCATATATGTTGGAGTTGCGATAAAGGAATCAATTAGAGATAGAATTAATTGGCATATTAATGATAAGCATACTGAATCTGCTGTAAGAAGTGGATGGCTTTCTACTTTTAGAAAAAGTATTGCAAGTATTATTGCAAAAAATCAATACGATAAAGAAACTACTAATGATTTTATTGATAAACTTAAAGTAGAATACTTTGAAATAGATTATTCAATTAAGTCAAAGGAAGCAAAAAAAGAAATCGGAGCGATAGAAACTAATTTAATAAATAAATATCTACGTTTATTGAATATTAAAGATAATTATCATAATAAAGCAACTGATATAAAAAAAGAATTAAGACGTTTAAGAAAAGAAGCAAAAAAAAGGTAATAAAATGGAATTGTGGAAAAAAAGAGATAATATAGAGAAAAGAATCGAATCAAGTCTTACTGAAAAGAATTCTGAATATTATTTTTCGGCTTATCATCTAAGCTACATTGAAAATAAAGATAGTGGTTATTATAAAAATTTAGAGATATTTAAACTGTTGTTTAAACAAGGTGATGAGACAAGAATTTATTTATGGAATAAAATGTGGCCATTTTTTAATGAAAAGATAAAAATTGATGAAAATGATTATACAAAAGAAGAAATTGATTTTATTTATAGCATAAATAATTTTTATCATAACCAATGCGAAAAATATGGTGATAATTATTCATCTAATCAAAATATTAATACTGAATTTGAAACAAAAAGATTATTATTGAAAACTTTTAATAATGAATTAAATTTAGATTATATTGACTTTTTTCAAAAAAACAAAGATGAATGCGAAACGTTTTATGGAAAAGAGTTTAGCGATAATGAACAAATTAGTCGATTTGTTGATCAAAGTAAGCGACAACTTTCTTTTGCATTAATAAAGAAAGAGACAAACGAATTTATTGGTTCTGTAGCATTAGAGTTGCTACGGGCAGATTGCGTTTATAATATAGAATATTTTATTAAACCACAATATAGAAATAATGGATATGCATTAGAAGCAGTTTCAAAAATAATTGAACTTGCAAAAAAAAGGCAATTATTTATTTTGGAAGAAACTATTAGGGAAGGCGTTTATAACGTTGTTGCTGCTAATGTTAAGTGTATTGAAGCTAAGATTGATATGAATAATTATTCATCAGTTTGTATTGTGAAAAAAATGGGCTTTGAAAAAATGGGGAAGTTATTATTTTTTGATAAGTACAAGGATACTTATATTGATGTGGAAATATATGACTTAGTTTTATAAATAATATTTAAAGAATTTAATATAAATCGTCCGCTCATATGATGCTAAAAATGGAGTGTGGAAAAGGAAGCGACTAAGAAAACCGAAGTACCGTAAACATGATGATAGGTATCGCTATTCCATCATTTATTTTTTTAAAAACAAAGGTAATTAAGTATGGGTATATTGTAAATAGAAAATAGAAAAAAAGTAAAAATAATACTAA
>CAZFZW010000246.1:0-1557 GCA_964523465.1 uncultured Clostridium sp.
ACACGAAATTTTACCCAGTTGATCAGATAGATAAGCATATTTTTCTTTTAGTTGTCGAGTTGCAATTATCACTCTTTATCACCTTCATTATTTTTATAGACCTTTACCACCTTAAATCAAACTCTTTTAAAAAATGCTCCAGAAAATGTTATTTTTTGCAATTATTTGGAGCAATTTTTTATAGAAGTTCAAAAAAGATATCTAATAAAAAAACTACTTTAAAACTAGTGATCTATTAACATTTTTAATATTAAATTTATTTCAATTTTTTTCCTAATTGCCATAAATATCTATCTAAATCTTTTAAGTTATATTCTTCTATACCATAACATTTTTGAAATTTGATTAATATGTCTTTGAATTTTTCATATTTTTTCAAATCATCATTATTAAAATCAAAATCTTGTTTTTTCTTTCTAAAATATTTTAATACTTTTACAACATTTGAATCATAAATAGGATATTCTTCAGGCTTATGATGACTACAATATTTTGAAGCAAAAGAATAAAAATATTTGTTTTTACCTATAGTTACTTTTGCTATATCATCTACTAATGTAGGATCACCTTTTTTTAATCTATCATCTATATTCAATGATAAAATATGTTTTGCCATTGGATATATATCAAATATATTTGTACTATAAAAATCATTAAGTACAGTACACTTTAATAAAATATTTTCTAGATTGTCATTATCTTTGAAATAATTAAAAAATAATTTATCTAGCACTTTTTCTTTCGCTACTGTTTTCTCATTATTATCCCATTCACTTAAGTATTTTTCTACTTCTTCTTTGCAAGGAATTGGTATAATCACGTTATTCATATGTTTCTCCTTTACCTTTATTCTGCTTGTTTGTTTACAATTCGCTCATATGTTATGTACATTAATGTTTCACCTATTAAAAACTCATATGCAAATTCATAGTACTTGATTTTCTATGGTTGTTTCCTTTTCGTATTCCAAATTTAATGTTATATGAGTAGACGAATAAAACTCTAAAATTTTATTTTTAGATATCTCCTTCATATTTAGGTCTAAACATATAATGTAACATTGATTCTATTAAACTGATTACTGCTTTATCATTTGATTCAACACCTTTATCATCTGATTTTACAATAATATTAATACGTTGCAAATTATTAAGCATCCAATCTTTTACATTTGTTTCATTAATACCTTTAACAAAAAAATTATTATCATTACAAATAGATTTTGCAAGAGTGCTTTTCGCGCTTTCTGGTTTATAATGTTGATAGCGAAATCTTGGATTAGAGTTTTTATTAACTTTACCTATTTTTAAAATTTTATCTTTATATATAAAAATATAAACTGCACAACAATCTTTTGGCAAACTTTTAGGTGAATGTGGGCACCCAAGATCTTCAATCCCATAATTATCATTAATATATTCTATTTTTTCTTTTCCAAGTTCACTAAATACTTTATCAATGTATTCCATTGCTTTTTCAATTTTATTAATCATACTTAATTACCGAATATTGTAAAATGAAAGTAGAAAAAAAGATTTATATGAATAAATAAGATAA
>CAZFZW010000247.1:0-1534 GCA_964523465.1 uncultured Clostridium sp.
TGGCAACTGTATTCACATTCTCAACGATGATTGGATTGCCGTTTTTGATTGAGTCGAGCCATGTCTGCATGGGAGACAGGTTTTCAAACTCATTCATTCGCTTCAACTTCGTAAGCGATGAATCTGTGTTGAACCACCAGCCCACATTGGTTAGACCGAGATCGAGGTCTAATTCGATAATGCCTGTCCAGTCGGCACCATAGAAATCGCAAGCCGTTTTCAAGGTCTGAATGGCGATTTCTTCTGGGTTGTCACTTGTGTGCAGAGCAGATTCCATCTTCTAATATCTATCCGGAGGGGTTTGAGAAATATCACTTTAAGGCTGCTATCCCTGCACGGAATAAATATCTCATTGATAATGCCCAATACGCACTCTGCTATATTACCCACGGCTGGGGTGGTGCTGCTCAAACCTACGAAAAAGCTAAGAAAAAAGGGCTTATCATCGTTAATCTCGGAGACTATGATACCACAAATGTGTGAATGCTTCAAGAAGTTACATTGTTTTCTTCAGTTTTTACAGCGATTTATTGAAAAGTGACAGAGTTTGTGCTATAATATATGTGATACACTCGAACTCGGTCTAATTCATGAGGTGATTACATGAAAATCAGTTACAAGAAACTTTGGGTAATGCTTATTCAGAAAGATATTACCAAACCGCAGTTACGCAGAGACTTGAATCTTGCCACCGGCACAATGAGCAAGCTCAACAAGAACGAGGATGTGGCATTGTCCATTCTCCTGCGTATATGCAAATATCTAAATTGCGATATTGGTGATATCTGTGAAGCAATTCCTGTCGATGATGAATGAGTCCGTTTTATGGGACAGTAAGTTTAGTACAATAATACTGGTGGAGTAGATCGGCTACTTTTACCGGAGGGAGAGAAAGCTATGATGGATAATACTCAAATTCCTGGTATGCCTAAGATGATTGATAATGTCAATCTCCGAGTTCGTGATGATTTGGAGGAGACAATTACGAAGAAAAGCAAACTGCGGATTGCGGCAGCTTGCTTCTCTATCTATGCCTATGAGGAACTGAAAAAGAGTTTGTCCGGCGTCGAGGATTTGCAGTTTATTTTTACCTCTCCCACCTTTACCACCGAAAAAGCCGAGAAGTCCAAAAGAGAGTTTTACATTCCACGCATGACCCGTGAGCAGAACCTCTATGGTACAGAATTTGAGATTCGTCTGCGGAATGAATTGACGCAAAGGGCGATTGCCAAGGAATGTGCCGAATGGATCAAGCAAAAAGCTACATTCAAATCCAACACGACCAATCAAGTCATGCAGGGCTTTTTGAATGTGCTGTCCGACAAGGATCAGTACACATATATGCCGTTCAATGAGTTCACGACCGTCGATCTCGGATGTGAGCGTGGCAATTATGCCTACAACTTTACACAGAGATTGTCCTACCCGATGAGCAAGAGCTATATTGACCTCTTTGACCAGTTGTGGAACGACAAGCAACACTTCCAGGATGTAACCGACCAGGTGATTGAAAACATTACAACGGTCTATAACG
>CAZFZW010000248.1:0-1533 GCA_964523465.1 uncultured Clostridium sp.
ACAAACTGATAGCAGCGTATCGGAATAATGACCGCAACGACTGCGGCAAGAGAAATAAGCATAGCTCGAAGAGATGAGCCTTCTTTTCTTTTCGGCATGGTTATCAAGTCCTAAAAAATATTTTTATCAGGCGTGCTCGTCGCTGGGGATGTAGTTGAGCTCGCCGGGATAATTATCGATTCTGTCATCAAGGCAGACATACGCACGCTCGGCGCAGACGCTCTTGTATGCCGGACGGATTATTCTGCCGCCCGTCATCAACTCCTCCATTCTGTGAGCCGACCAACCGGCCACTCTTGCCACTGTGAACAGCGGTGTGAAGAGATCCTCGGGGATGTGGAGCATCTTGTATATCAGACCTGAATACAGGTCAACATTGGCGCACATAACCTTTCTGTCGCCTCTGAGCTCTGCGAGTATCTGCGGGGTGAGAGTCTCGATAAGCTCAAGGAGTTTGAACTCATCCTCATACTCGGTATTCTCGGAGAAGCGTCTTGCGTGCTCCTTGAGTATGACAGCTCTCGGGTCGGAGAGGGTATAAACAGCATGACCCATACCGTAAATAAGACCGGAGCGGTCGCCCGCCTCTTTCTTGAGTATCTTTTTGAGGAAATCGGCAACCTGGTCTGCATCGGTTATGTCATCGACACCCTGCTTGATATACTCGACCATCTCAGTTACCTTGATATTTGCGCCGCCGTGCTTGGGGCCTTTGAGCGAGCCTATACCTGCGGCGATAGCTGAATATGTATCCGTTCCGCTCGAGGTGAGCACACGGGTTGCAAAGGTGGAGTTATTACCGCCGCCGTGCTCTGCGTGGAGCATAAGGCATATGTCAAGCATATGCGCCTCTTCCGGAGTGAACTGCTTGTCGGCTCTGATTGAATAGAGAACAGACTCGGCAGTGCTCAGAGTTTTATCGACAGGATGAAGATACATACTCTCGTGATAGAAGTTGCGGCGTTTGACCTGATAAGCATAGCTCATTATCATGGGCACCTGTGCGAGCAGCTGAATAGACTGACGAAGCACATTTTCAATGCCTATATCATCGGGATTGGCGTCGTATGAATAAAGTGCCAGCACACTTCTCGAAAGCTTGTTCATAATATTATGAGACGGTGCTTTCATTATCATATCTTCAATGAACTCGTTGGGCAGCTCACGGCTCTCCGCCAGAACACTCTTGAATATCTCGAGATGTCTCTTTGACGGCAGTGCTCCGAAGAGAAGCAACCACACGACTTCTTCAAAGCCGAAACGGCCCTCTTTCTCACAGCCGCTGACTATATCACGAACATCAATGCCACGATAGACGAGCTTTCCGTCTATCGGAACACGCTCACCGTCGCTGACATAATAGCCCTGAACATTGCAGATCTTTGTAAGACCTGCCATAACTCCGGTGCCGTCCGAATTTCTCAGACCGCGCTTGACCTGAAAACGCTCGAAATACGCAGGATTTATTTTGTTATACTTGTTTATCTCGCCGCATAAGCTTTTAAGGGCGTCCTGCGGAATGGAGGATATATA
>CAZFZW010000249.1:0-1512 GCA_964523465.1 uncultured Clostridium sp.
GTAAAATTTTTCTTTGAAATTTTCATTATTCGACAAAAAATCTATTGACAAATCAAGGCCTTGAAGATATAATTAGTTCGTATTCTGACAAATGTTTCTATGGACCGCACGGGCGATGCAAAAAGCCGAGAACGGCGTTGTCGGCTGAATGTACCGTCTTTTTTTGTAGCTGTCAGGCTCCAAATGTGAATCCGTTTGCAACATAGAAGATAGAATGCAAAATTATCTCACGGAGGTACCGTAATGAAGGGTACAGTCAAATGGTTCAACGCAGAAAAAGGCTTTGGCTTCATCGCTAACGATGAGGGCGGCGACGATGTTTTCGTACATTTCTCCGCTATCGTAGCAGACGGCTACAGAACCCTTACCGAGGGTCAGAAGGTCACCTTTGAGGTAGAGCCGGATCCCAAGGATTCCAGCAAGCTCAGAGCTGTCAACGTCGTAGGCGAATAATTTTTCCCGTAGTTGACGGGGCATCCTGCAAGGGATGCCCCATTTTTCATTTTGTGCTGCGCCGTGAGAGCATATCCCCCGCAAGCCGTGCGGCAAGTGCATCCATGACTGAAAAATCCATTGCGGATATATATATCCTCTCAAGCTCATCGTGAACCGCTTTTGCGCCGGCAAGCGACGAGACCGCCTCATCCACAAATTCGGCATACGCCTTTTTGGTGAATCCGAGCCGTGAGGCGTGTTCCTTGAGCTTTGTTTTATCCGTAAACCGTGCCGAGCTTATCTTCACAATCTTTTCAAAGTCCGCCGAGTGGAAGTGATTCGATGTCACAAATCCGAGACGAAGTGCAGGTACAAGCAGATGCTCCGGCTCGCCGTCGGGCGAGAGTGGACACGGACTCGTCACAATGTCATAGCCGCCGGAGAGCGCATAGCCTCTGATAAGCGAGAGCAGAGCCGCCGCACACGAGGCGTTGTTATCCTCAATGACATAAACCCTGTCGCACATCAACCTTACAGTCGAGTCGAAAAACTTAACTCCCTCGGGTGTCACGGCAGACAGCAGGCGGTGGCTTTCCTCACCTATTCTTCCACTCGGCGTGCCAAACTCACGGGCAGCAATGCGTGCGGCAGAACGCCTGATCTTGGCGGTATCAACTGCCGCAAGGCTCAGTCGCACAATGTCATCACGCAGCAGTGCCGCCGCCTCTATAAACCGTCTGCACCGCCTGTGGCAGGCGGCGTTTTCATCGGTAAGACGGATTATCTCTCCAGCCTGCGACCGCAGCGCTCCCTTATCCCAAAATCTGCCAAGGTCAACAATCTCCTGCGATGCACCCGGGTATTTCGGCTCAAGCACATGAGGGGCAGTACCGTCCGCTATCATGCAGCCGAGCGACGGCGCATAAACACCGTCGAGCGAGGACGGGTCAGACGAGCAGTAAATAAGCTCGGTCTCCACACCGGCATAGCGAAGAATCGAGTTTATCTTTTTCATAAGACTCGACTTGCCCGTGCCGGGGCCGCCCTTTATTATATATGTATAGCCGCCTTCGTGGG
>CAZFZW010000250.1:0-1510 GCA_964523465.1 uncultured Clostridium sp.
ATTATACTTTTTCTTTTCTGCTCCTATCACTATTATTTGTGGTGTATCGCATTAACAATCTCCGTTACGCCGTAATCGGAAAAAGTATAAGCATAAGAAATCGTCGAAGTCCCCAAATCATATTCGCTTAAATCATAATCAACAAAAAACGAAATAGCAGTAATCTTATTGTTTTGAATGGTTAGTTTTACGTTGTTTAACGTCATAGATGCTCCAACTTCGCCGCCCTCGTTTGCTGAAGAAATATCTATTTTAGTCGCTTCCCAAATGTCGGAAGAAGTTTTCGTAAACTCATTTCCGCAAAATGCTAAATGATTTATCAAAGAAAGGAATACTTCTTTTTCAAAACTGCTACTTCCATCCTCTTCCAATTTTTCATCTACGTATGTATTCGTTCCGTCAAAATAAATCTTTTTATCATAAGGCTGATAATTTTCGTCATAGGCCGGGGTTGTTAACAACCATTTCTCGTTTTGAATTAAAAGGCTTTCATTGTTCGAAAGCGAAGAAGTTTGATCGTCAACAGTTACGGTAGTTGTAGAACACAGTCTGATTGTTACGTTGTCAAAGACAAAATAATTTGCCCATTGCGTATTTTCTGTATTAGAGTAATCGACATAATCGATAGGCAGCGCCACCACGGTTGTGTCATGATTAGAAAACTCATAAATACAGTAAGTATTACCGTTTTCAAATCCATAACAAATGCTGTCGTCTATATAAACGTATACAAGTTTTTTATTCTCAAATTTTAGGGTTGCGGGAATTTTTGTATCGGTATCATCGATATCGGCAGGTATAGTGCCGACGTATGCACCGTTGCTATAGGTAAAATCGTCAAAATCAATCAACGCAAGCATAGTTTTAATGCTCTCTATACTATTTAACATATCCAGAGCCAATCCTTCATTGGTAATCGCACCTGCGGTATTAACGCTAATTTTCATTATCGGATTAGTCGGAATGTATTCGTATACTTGTTCACCGTCAAATTCTATAAAATAATCACCCATAAGCGCATTTTCATCTTCTTCGGTAACAGTAAATTTCATTGCGTTTTCTGTAACGCAAACTATTCCTTCGATGGTTTTAGTTCCTGTAATTGTTTCAAAAGAATCATCCCATACAGGTGTTTTTTCGGTACAAGACACGGTGAAATTTGTAAGTCCGGTTATTGCTTCCGTAAACTCTTCTTTGGTTACGATTGTAGACGTAATTTCCGTATTTTGATATCCGCACTCGCAAACGCCATCGATTAAGTTATGTTCGGACTTATCCGTAACTTCGAAACAATTTTCCTTCGTGCAAACGTGCCAATGATATGTATTGTCAAAGGACCACTCGGTTGCGTAAGTATGCGTGTGTTCGGGGTCCGGCGTATCAGTATTACAACCGGTAAGAATTGTACCGCAAAACAGACCTACACACAATAAACTTAGAAATAATGTTACTGTCTTTTTCATAGTAAACCTCCAAATATTTTTTATTATTTGTTTTTAAAACACGTTAA
>CAZFZW010000251.1:0-1488 GCA_964523465.1 uncultured Clostridium sp.
GCCCGAGCGTCCATGCCTATTGATGAAATTGATAAAATTTTATCAAAAAAGGCCTGAAAGTTAACATTTTGTACATTGAAAAACCGAGTGTTTCGGGGTATAATACATAATGGGCAAAGATGGTACCTTTCTTAAAAGATTAGACGAAAGGAGTCAAATTATAATGAAACATTTGACACAGAACAAGACAGTCATTGACTGGATCGAGGAGAAAATCGCTCTCGTATCTCCCGACGAGGTCATGTGGATCGACGGCAGTGAGGAGCAGCTTGACGCTCTTCGTGCTAAGGCTTGCGAGACAGGCGAGATGATAAAACTCAACGAGGAGAAGCTTCCCGGCTGCTATCTTCACAGAACAAAGCCGAACGATGTTGCCCGTGTTGAGAACCGCACCTTCATCTGCGCTAACAGCAAGGAAGAGGCAGGTCCCACAAACAATTGGATGGATCCCTCCGAAGCATATAAGATGCTTTACGATATAGCTAAGGACAGCTATAAGGGCAGAACCATGTATGTTATCCCTTACTCGATGGGCCCTGTAGGTTCGCCTTTCTCGAAGATAGGCATTGAGCTTACCGATTCTATCTATGTTGTCCTTAACATGGCTATAATGACAAGAGTCGGCAAGAAGGTAATCGATACTCTCGGCGACAGCAACGATTGGGTCAGAGGTCTGCATTGCAGTTGTGATATAGACCCCGAGAACCGCTACATCTGCCAGTTCCCGCAGGATAACACAATTATCTCCGTCAACTCCGCTTACGGCGGAAATGTCCTCCTGGGCAAGAAGTGCTTCGCTCTGCGTATCGCTTCTTATCAGGGCTGGAAAGAGGGTTGGCAGGCAGAGCATATGCTTATCCTCGGTCTCGAGAATCCCAAGGGCGAAGTTAAGTATATCTGCGCAGCATTCCCGTCAGCTTGCGGCAAGACCAATCTTGCAATGCTCATTCCCCCCGAGGGATACAGAAACAAGGGCTATAAGATCTGGTGTGTCGGTGACGACATTTCCTGGATAAGAAAAGGTCCCGACGGCAGACTTTATGCAATCAACCCCGAGAACGGCTTCTTCGGCGTTGCACCCGGCACAAATGCAAAGTCCAACCCGAACGCACTTGCCGCTACTCAGAAGAATACAATATTCACCAATGTTGCACTTGACCTTGACACCAACACTGTTTGGTGGGAGGGCCTCGACAAGAATCCGCCCGAGAATGCTATCGAGTGGCAGGGCAGACCGTGGAACGGCAAGACAAGCGAGGAAAAGGGTGCTCACCCGAACAGCCGCTTCACCGCTCCGGCAGTCAACTGCCCCTGCATCAGCTCCGAGTTTGAGAATCCCGCAGGCGTTCCGATCTCCGCTATCGTATTCGGCGGCAGAAGAGCAAAGCTCGCTCCGCTGGTTTATCAGTCAAGAGACTGGAATCACGGTGTATTCGTAGGCTCCATCATGGCTTCCGAGACCACCGCAGCAGCAGCCGGTGCAGTCGG
>CAZFZW010000252.1:0-1483 GCA_964523465.1 uncultured Clostridium sp.
ATTAGACAAAGTTTTAGGTAGAGATAAACCTAAGGAATATCTTGAAGATTATGAAAATATTGCTGATGCTGTTAACTATGGTTGGTATTCTAAAAATAATAAATCCAAAGATGATTTTGATATTGAAAGATAAAATTATCATAAGCACTCTTTTTATTGTTTCAACTATAAAAAATCATGTTAAAATAATATTAAGAGTGCGTGATAGTTTTGATAGCAAAAGGAGGAATGATAAATGGCTACAAGACTATTAGAGCAATATAAATGGACTAAAGATGGTCGTAAATGGGTATTTTATACTTGGATACCCACATTAAATGGAAAAAGAAAAAAATACACATCAAAAGCATATAAAACTAAAAATGAGGCACTCGCAGCTGAAAGAGAATTTTCTCTCCAAATTGGAAATATTACTGAAGATAAGAATATGACATTTAAAGAATTATATACTGCATATTATAATTATCAAGAAGATAAAGTTAAACCTACTACACTTAAAACTTATAAAGATAGAATTAAGTATATGCAGTTATTAGATAATATTAAATTAAAAGATTTAAATGTTAAACATTATGAATTATGGAGAAAAGAAATTTCAAAACTTGATATTAAAACAAGCACTAAAAATGATATACAAAAATTTATTAAAATAGTTCTTAATTGGGGTAGTAAAATGTATGACTTTGATTTTAGAAGTTTTTATAACAAGATTACTAAATTTGTAAATCATAATGAAATAAAGAAAGAAATGGATTTTTACACATTAGAAGAATTTAAACGATTTATTAGTTGTGAAAATGATTTAAAATTTAAATGTCTATTTGAAACACTTTACTATTGTGGACTTCGTAGAGGTGAAGCAAGAGCATTAACTTGGAATGATATTAACTTTGAAGAAAAAGAATTAAAAGTTAATAAAAACATTGTTCAAATAGGCAGTGATAATTCAAAAACATACACCGTAACAACTCCAAAAACTAAATCTAGTATAAGAACTATACCAATAGCAGAAAATCTCTTAAATGACCTTAAAATGCTATTTGAGAAAGAGAAAAAGAATTATGGCTTTAAGAAAAGTTGGTATATCTTCGGTAGTGATGTTCCTATAACTAATTCAAAACTTAGGGATAGGAAAATTCAAATATGTAAAAAAGCAGAAATAAAAGAAATAAGGATTCACGACTTTAGACATTCGTGTGCATCCTTACTAATTAATAATGGTGCTAATATAACAATAGTTGCGAAGTATTTAGGTCATACTAAAATAGATGAAACTTTAAATACTTATTCTCATATGTATAAAAATAAACTAAATGATGTTGTAGATACAATTAATAAACTAATATAAACTTTGTTAAATATTAAAAAAACTACCAAAATGGGTAGTTATATGGGTAGTTGAAAACTATAACATTTAAACAAAACCCTTATAAAACAAAGTATCCTAGCCTCTCGGCTAGGATTTCAGGGGGTTTTGGTTGAA
>CAZFZW010000253.1:0-1464 GCA_964523465.1 uncultured Clostridium sp.
CAGAACGCTTCCGCTGTCCTCCCTGGCCATGCGAAAGGTCGGAGAGCGGTACGAACACGTGGAACAGGCGGATTTCGCTCATCTGAAATACCTGATGATCTGCGGCTACGGTTTTCCCAACAGTCAGAAAAATTTTGAACCTGCCATCGCTCAGTTCAAACTGTGTTTCCCCAATCATCATACGATTATCACCGTTCCCGAAAGTCCCATGTTTAACGCTCCGGAGGCTGTGTCGGTGACTGCGCCTCGGCTTAAGTTGCTTCGCCAAGCAGGGCGGCAGTATGCGGAAAACGGAAAAATAGAATCGGAGCTATTGGAACAAATCTGTTCACCCATGATTCCGGAAGAAGTTTATGCCGGAATAGTCAACGGAGAAAACAAATGAAATCAAGATTTAAATATGCCCGTCGGTGGCTTCTCTTTTGGACATGGGATATGTGAAAAAAGCTGCTTGTGAAACCGCAAACCGCAAGGGTGCGGATATTTATGAAATTAAGGCGACCGAAAGAACAAACGGAACGCTTGGCTTTTGGTGGTGCGGAAGATTCGGTATGCACAGGTGGGATATGCCAATAGAGCCGATAGCGGTGAATTTGGAAAAGTATGACCATGTGACGATTTGTTCTCCGATTTGGGTGTTTTCTCTTGCCGCGCCGGTGCGCAATTTCTGCCGACAGGCAGCGGGAAAAATCAAGCGTGTGAATTACATATTCGTCCACCACACAAATGGCAGCTACGAAAATGCGGCAGAAGAAGCAGATGAGCTTCTTGGTTTGCGGCACACAGCCCTTACCAATGTGCGGTGCAGGAAAGGTATTTATAAGCCGTTGAGATAAGGAGAAAGTACCCATGGCAACAAGCAAAGAATATCTGAATTTCATCTTAGACCAGCTCTCTGGTTTGGAGGACATCGTCTACCGACAAATGATGGGCGAATATATCATCTATTACAACGGCAAAATCGCCGCCTATCTCTGCGACGACCGACTGCTGGTGAAAATCCTGCCCAGTACCACGGTACTGCTGCCAGATGCTCCTCACGAGCCGCCTTACGACGGTGCGAAAGATATGCTCTTGGTGGAGAACGTGGACGACCGTTGCTTCCTTGAGGCTCTGTTTCGCACCATAGAGCCGGAGCTGCCGATGCCGAAAACTAAAAAGAAAGCATTATGCGGAGGACGAAAGTGAGCAATAATATGGCTGGTGTGTGGATGCTGCTGGCGGGATGTATCTTAGGTTTTACGCCGCACTGGTGTGGGTCGGCGCGTTTGGATGTTTGGTTACTGCTTTGAATTTCAAGAACCGGAAAGATGAATAGAGCTATGAAAATAGAAACAGAACGCCTATTTCTCCGTAAGATGGCGCCAAGCGACTTTTCTTCCCTCTACACAGTCCTTGCGGACTCCGACATCATGCAGCACTATCCCTATACCTTTAACGAAAGCCGTGTGCGCCGCTGGATCG
>CAZFZW010000254.1:0-1459 GCA_964523465.1 uncultured Clostridium sp.
ACCGCATCAATCAGCTTGCCGCCAAAGCTAACGCACTCGGTTTTATCGACACACCAATGCTCCGTGAGGAAGCAAGGAAGTGGCACGAATTTCAGATAGATATTCGCAAACGCTATCTGCTTCCGAAAAAGGCATCGTAATGGCGGTATGCGAGATATGGGACGTGCGTGGCAGGCTCGACCACCCAATCGACTATGCCGAAAATCCAGAAAAGACCGCCAACCCCAAATACACCGATGCGGATTTACAGGCGATGGTTGATGTAATGGAATATGCCACCAATAAGGATAAGACCGAACAGCGTTTCTTTGTTACAGGTGTAAACTGCGACCCGACCACCGCCAGAGATGAAATGATGATTGCCAAAGCACAATGGAACGATACAAGTGAGATTGTCTGCTATCACGGTTTTCAGAGCTTCAAGCACGGCGAGGTCACACCAGAGGTTGCACACGAGGTCGGTGTGAAGCTGGCAGAGAAAATGTGGGGCGACAGATTTCAAGTCATTGTCGCTACCCATTTGAATACCGATTGTCTGCACAATCACTTTGTTGTCAATTCCGTTTCGTTCACAGACGGTAAGCATTATCACGATAACAAGGCAAATCTAAAGCTGCTCCGTCAGCGTTCCGATGAGCTTTGCCGTGAGTATGCCCTGTCTGTCATCGAACACCCAAGCGGAAAGAAAAAGCCCTATGCCCTTTATCAAGCAGAAAAGGAAGGGCGACCTACAAGGGACAATGTTGCAAGGCAGGCGGTTGATGAAGCTATCGCCAAATCATTCACGCTGAAAGATTTTGACAGGCTGATGTCGGAAATGGGCTACCGTGTGAGCTTTGACCCTAACCGTAAGTATTGGACGATTATGGGTAAGGGTTGGCAAAGACCGAAGCGGCTCTATCGGCTCGGAGAGGATTATACCAATGACAGGATAATGGAACGCATTAAAGAAAATTCCTATGCGGTCAAATTCCAGAGCTTTGCAAAACCGAAGCCACAGGTTACGGTCTATCGTGTCAAAGGCACTTTGAAAAACGCAAGAAAAATCGGCGGCTTGCGTGGGCTGTATCTGCACTACTGCTACAAGCTCGGTATCCTGCCGAAAAAGAAACAACCGAATTATGCACGGCTTCATTATCTGCTAAAGGACGACCTTATGAAGATGGAAGCCATCACACAGGAAACAAGGCTGCTCTGTCGCAATCACATTGATACGGCACAGCAGCTTTGTTCATATAAAGGCTCTCTGCAATCGGAAATGGCTGAGCTGACCGAACAGCGAAAGGGACTGTATTCCCAGAGCCGTAAGGCAAGCGGCGAAGAAAAAGAAGCGGTCAAGGCTCGACTTTCGGAGATTTCAGAGAGAATGAAATTTTTGCGGAAGGAGGTCAGATTGTGTGAGGGTATCGAAGCCCGCAGCGATGCTCTCAAAGAAAAACTTGCTATCATACGGGCAGAC
>CAZFZW010000255.1:0-1458 GCA_964523465.1 uncultured Clostridium sp.
TGACTCCAACAAGGTTGTCGGCGTTGACGCTTCCACCGGTTCACTCGGTCACGGATTGCCCATAGCAGTCGGCACCGCTCTTGCAGCAAGAGTTCTCGGCAAGGATTACAAGACCTACTGCATCCTCGGCGACGGTGAGTGCGACGAGGGTTCAAACTGGGAGGCTGCAATGTCTGCCGCCAACTTCAAGGTAACAAACATGATCTCCTTCGTTGACCGCAACAAGTGCATGATCGACGGCAGAACAGAGGATGTTATGAACCTTGAGCCGTTTGCGGACAAGTGGCGTTCTTTCGGCTTCATCGTCAAGGAAGTTGACGGACACAACTTCAAGGAGCTGTGCGATGCAATCGACTTTGCGCTTGCAAATGAGACCGATTCTCCCGTTATGATAATTGCCAACACCATCAAGGGCGCAGGCATTAACTTCATGGAAGACAACTATCAGTGGCATTACGGTGCTATTGATGAAGCTAAGTATAAGCAGGCTATAGAGAGCCTTGACGCCTACTATGAGGCACGCAAGGCAAGAGCTGAAAAGGAGGGTGAATAATATGGCAGGCGGAATGACATATACAGCACTTGACTCTACCGCACTTTCCACCTCGGAATATTACGGCAAGACTCTTGTTGAGCTCGGTGCAGAGCATCCCGAAGTCGTAGCACTTACCGCAGACCTCGGCAAGTCCACAAAAATCGGTATGTTCGGCGAGGCTTATCCCGACAGATACTTCAATGTCGGTATCGCAGAGCAGAATATGTTCGGCGTTGCGGCAGGTATGGCTAAGGCAGGCCTTGTCCCGTTCCTTTCCACCTTTTCTGTTTTCGCTTCTCTGAGAAGTGCCGACCAGCTCCACACCGATATTTGCTATCAGAACATCAACGCAAAGGTTATCGCTACTCACGCAGGCACATCCTTTGGTCAGGCAGGCTCGACCCATCATGCTATCTGCGACCTCGCAGTTGCACGTTCGATGCCCAACCTTACCGTTATCTGCCCTGCTGACGGTCTCGAGACCGCAAACGCAGTCCGTGCCGCTTATGCGACTCCCGGCCCGTTCTATATCAGAATCAACAGAGGCTTTGACCGTGTCCTTTATAAGGATGCCGATTACGGTTTCGAAGTCGGCAAGGCTGTCACTCTCAAAGAGGGCACCGATATTACCATCATCGCCTGCGGCTCCTGCGCTTTCCAGGCTCTCCAGGCAGCTGAGTTCCTTGAGAATGCAGACGGACTCAAGGTAAGAGTTCTCGATATGCACACAATTAAGCCCATCGACCGTGAGGCTATCCTCAAGGCCGTTATGGAAACACGCCGCATCATCACCGTTGAGGATCACAATGTCATCGGCGGTCTTGGCAGTGCGGTTGCAGAAGTCGTTGTTGAATCCGGCAAGGGTTGCGCATTCAAGCAGCTCGGCATTATGGATAAATTCGCTCCCATCGGACTTCACGAGG
>CAZFZW010000256.1:0-1456 GCA_964523465.1 uncultured Clostridium sp.
TGAGCGGCGGTAAGAGGAGTTTTAAAATGCAGCAGGTTGATATTGTTATCGTGGGTGCCGGTACAGCCGGGCTCACAGCCGCAATATATGCGCTCAGAGCCGGTAAGACCGTGCTTGTTACGGAAGGCGAGGGCTTCGGCGGTCAGATAACCTCATCTCCGAGAGTTGAAAATTATCCCGGCATCGCATCTGTCAGCGGCAGCGAGTTTGCGGATAATCTCGTTTCGCAGGCCATGGAGCTTGGTGCAGATGTCGAACTTGAGCGTGTTATAAAGATAGTTGACGGCAAAATGAAGACCGTCATAACCGACTCGAACAGCTATTCCTGCAAGTCGGTTATCCTTGCAACGGGCGCACGCCACAGACCGCTCGGCGTGGATGGCGAGAGCGAGCTTGCCGGCAGGGGAGTGTCATATTGTGCGGTGTGCGACGGTGCGTTTTATAAGGAGAAGAATGTCGCCGTTGTCGGCGGAGGAGACAGCGCATTGCAGTCTGCCCTCTTCCTCTCGTCCTATTGCAAGAGTGTTACGCTCATTCACCGCCGTGACGAGTTCAAAGGCGAAAAGGCACTGGTGAAGAAGATAAGCGAGAGGGAAAACATCAAGACGCTGATGAATACCCGTGTTGTCAAGCTTATCGGCGGCGAAGAGCTTGATGGAATCAAGATAGCCACAGGTGACGAAGAGCCGTATTCGATACCGCTTGACGGCGTGTTTGTTGCAGTCGGTCAGATGCCCGATAACGAGCAGTTTAAGGATATAGTTGACCTTGACAGCTACGGATATATTGCGGCGGACGAGTCGTGCAAGACGAAGACAGCCGGTGTTTTTGTCGCAGGAGATTGCCGAACCAAGGAGGTTCGCCAACTCACAACAGCAGCCGCAGACGGAGCCGTAGCGGCTCTTGCAGCGTGCAATTATATTGATGAGATATGATTTTCAGAGAATGCCCTGCACAGTGAAAAGTGCGGGGCATTTTGTTTATATTGCGAGCAGTAAAGCTGAACAGCTTTACAAATCTCGAGCAATATCCGAATGGCGTTTTTTGGACAGACGGTATATAGCTAATGCCAAAACCCAAGTGTTTCAAGGCTTTCGGCGAAGTTTATGTATATTCGGCAACCGGAAAACGAGTAAAATCAACATTTGTAAAGCACATCGACTTTACAGAAAATCCTGTGAGGCTCCCCTTGTCGGAGAGCCTCTATTCTTATGCACAGAACCATTGCCTCGGCTCCCCTGCGGACAGTTTCCTGCCACCTTCGGCGGTCTGCGCTTGTTTTAAAATCTCGGGGCAGATGCCCCATAGCATAATATGCCGCAGGTGTCAAAACTGATTGTGTCGGCAGAGCGAAAATTAGCCCGTCTGCTCGGCAAAAGCACTTGCTTATCGTGGCAGATGAGGTTATAATATGTATGAAAGTTTTGTGAAGGAGACAGAAAGATGAAAGCATTTA
>CAZFZW010000257.1:0-1452 GCA_964523465.1 uncultured Clostridium sp.
TGACCGGCGTAGCGGTAAAGCAGGTGTGCGTTTTGCCGTAGAAACTCCTCAAAGAAGCCGATTTCCTTTGCGGAAAAACCGTCCTTAAATTTCCACTCATAAGTGGGGAGCACACATCTTGCTGAGTCAAAGCCATGTTCTGTTGCGCGCTCAAAATGGACTTCTACTGTTTCAACGCCCTCTTTTTCAATCAGTTGAGAATGGGTGATCTCCGTTTCATCTGCAAGGGTGATATAGGGATACATCATAACCGCAACCTTCTTTCCTGTTATATATCGGTCAGCCGTCAAGGACCTGCCCCTGACGATAGCACTCCGCAATATAATCACGGGATTGGTAATAAAACGAGGAATTGAGATTCGAGAGCGCATCCATGATCCATGAGGTGAAAACCTCCATCAAGGTTTCCTCCACATTCGTTTCATCAGATACATCCTCAATGAGCCTCGCATACACCTTGCCAAGCGTCCACACATCGGGAACTGCATACTTTGCCTCGGCAATGTTATCGAAATCTCCGCCTTGCAGCGAAAACTCCGTGATCACATCGTCTGCCACCTTTTCAATCGGCTCGCAATGCAGAATATCCGCATTTTTGTAAAGCGTATGGATGCCGTCCACACCTAAAGCTGCCGCCACATGGCCGCGCTGTGCGTGAAGCAGACGCCCAAGCTGCTCGATCAGCGAACAGGTGAAAAAGAGTGCGCTATCGTTTCGCTTACACATCGGCAGTATAGCTCCTTTCAAATTTCAGCGCAGCAAGAGCCTTTGCGGTATGGAAACTGATCTGATGGGTGGGATACCTGAATTTAGCCAGTTCCCAAAAGGCAGCTCTGGAGATGTCCCCATCAATAAAGCTCTGCACATAGTTGAAGATGGTGTCATCTGCCATAGGACCTTCCACTACATCGTAATCATGTGGTGTTCCATTTCGGCAGGCCGCAATGAAATCCAGCCATTCATCGTCCATCTCAGGAAAACGCTTCATGTTGAGCCTGGCTTGGTCATCGAAGGAATAGACATTGACGATCCCAGCTTTTCCAAAACGCGTTGCCCAACGGACTGCCTGCTGTTCATAGGAGGTGCAGTAAAAACCCCAGTAGAAATCCTTATGGAATTTTTGAATGCGGATCTCAGGCTGTTCTACAACAACTCTGCTCCCGTGGTAAAGGGTCTGCATAACCGTCCTCCTTCATCCGTGCATTTTGATAACATGATGGCATAAAGCGCAAGCAAATGCCATCATACGCCATCTTTTTCGGTTGTCCATGAAATGGACGAGAAAAAGGGCTGAAATCAAATACAATAGCTGTGTTACAGTTATTATAGCCTGTTTCCTTTCTGCGCGCAACCGGTATCACACGCGCTCCAGTACAATTTTCTCAGCGATCTGCTCTCCGGTCAGCTCGCTGGTACGGTAGATATTCTGACAAAAGGCGTTCAAACTGAACT
>CAZFZW010000258.1:0-1435 GCA_964523465.1 uncultured Clostridium sp.
CTCAGTAAATCAAAAGGGCGAAACATATGCAATTCTAAGCCGCCGTGAGGTTCAGCGTGAATGTATGGACGAATACCTGTCCACGCTTCGTTGCGGCGATATAATTGATGCCTGCGTGACGCACATGGAGCCGTTCGGCGCATTTTGCGATGTCGGTGCAGGCATAAGTGCCCTGCTGCCGATAGACAGCATCTCAGTCTCACGCATACCGCACCCAAATGCCAGATTTTCAACCGGGCAAAACATCCGCGCCGTCGTCAAAAGCCATGACGAATTCGGGCGACTGACTCTCACACATCGTGAACTGCTCGGTACATGGGAGGAAAATGCACTCTCCCTCAAGGCAGGCGAAACCGTGCCGGGCATAGTGCGCTCGGTGGAGAAGTATGGCATCTTCGTCGAGCTTAAACCCAATCTCGCAGGACTTGCGGAATACTGCGACGGAGTGCAGGTCGGCGACCACGCCAGCGTGTATATCAAGAGTATAATGCCGCAGAGGATGAAGATAAAGCTCGTGATAGTCGATTCGTTCTCCGCCGACTATCCCCCGTCGCCGATAAGATACTTCACAGAGAAAACGCATATTGACAGGTGGGTTTATTCACCCGAGGGGTGCGAAAAGCTTGTGGAAACCGTTTTTTCTGATTAACACCGCAAAAACAGCACAGTAAAAAGAAAAAAATCCGGGCGGCGTAAACCGTCCGGATCTTTGTTGTTCAGTTAGAAACTGTTAAGCAGCCTTCTTCTTGGAAACGAAAGCAGCAGCAGCAGCGACAGAGAGAGATGCAACAGCGGCAAGAGCTGCGGTAGCACCAGTGTCGGGAACCTCAGTCTCAGAAGCCTCAGTTGTGGTCTCTGCGGGAGCCTCAGTAGTTGTGGGAGCCTCGGTGGTGGTAGCGGGCTTATAGCCGTACCAGCCCATGATCCACTTGATGAAGGGAATCTCAAGGAGCTTGTCGATGAGTTCCTCTCTGCTGACCTTGAGAGCCTTAGCAATAAGATCGATGAAAGCGTTCATCATCTTTGCGGGGATCTCAGCGATAGCGCTCTCGTTCATGTCGGGGAGAGCGGGGTTGGTCTCCTTGCCGAAGATGGGAGCAAGAACTGCAACGATGTTATCGATAGTAGCCTTGGTCTCATTGATAACGGCCTTGAGGAGGTCCATGTTGATCTCGGGGAGGATTGTCTCCTTAACCCATGTGAGAATCTCGTCAATGGTAACTGTGGGGGTCTCTTCAACAACTTCGGTGGTGCTCTCAGCCTCAGCGCCGTCAGCGAAAGCTGCTACGCCAAGAGAAAGAACCATAACGAGTGCAAGGAGAAGACTTACAATTTTCTTCATTTTTCTACAACCCTTTCTGATTTTAATAATTAAGTCGATTAAGACTTATTGGCAATGAAATTGAAGAAGTATCATTACACTTTCAGATTATAT
>CAZFZW010000259.1:0-1419 GCA_964523465.1 uncultured Clostridium sp.
ACCATAAACGTGATTGCACCGAGTGCCTCAGGCGGAATCACGAAAAACGATTTATTAAATTTGAGCGTAGCGACAAAAAGGAGAATCGCACCGGCGATTATGCACGAGAGCATAGCACCCGACACGCCAATCGCATTTGCCGCGCAAAAAAGCACGGCGAACACTTCAACATGAGGCATGGCTACCCTTTTTGAATTACCGGCACCTATCACGCAGGAAACAATAGCACCTACTATTCCTGCCGCAGTGCCGAACGGTGAATTGCTGCCGAACGCCAACGCCAGCGGAAATATCCAACCTACCGCAGTCAATGCGCCGAGCAGGTCCTGCTTGAATTTATATCCATTGTAGCTTCTTACTTTATTCAAAAAACTCACTCCGTTCTTTGAATATTATATTATATCAAGTCTGCTTTTTCAAGACGAAAGAAATGCAAAAAATCAGCTTTGTATTGATTTATCGACCGTTTTGAGCTATAATTTAAGAAAAAGACGGGAGGTCAATATCACATGATGAACATTTGGCACGACATTGCGCCCGAAAGAATCAAGAGCGATGATTTTGTTGCCTGCATCGAAATTTCAAAAGGCGGCAAGAATAAATATGAGATGGACAAGGAAACGGGTATGCTCAAGCTCGACCGCGTACTTTACACCTCGACCCATTACCCTGCAAACTACGGTTTCATCCCCCGCACCTATGCCGACGATGATGATCCGCTGGACGTGCTTGTAATTTGCAGCGAGGAGATACTGCCCATGACACTTGTCAAGTGCTACCCCGTGGGCGTTATCAAGATGATAGACAGCGAGTCGATAGACGAAAAAATAATCGCCATCCCCGACCGTGATCCGAACTACAATGCCTACAGAGATGTGAACAGCCTGCCCCGACACATTCTCGATGAGATAATGCACTTTTTCAGCGTCTATAAGATGCTCGAGGGCAAGGAGACGATAGTCAAAGAGCTGTGCGGCCGTGAAGTCGCAATCGACATAATCAGCAAGTGCATTAAAGCATACAGCGACAAGTTCGACTGCAAGGATGAATAATCACCGGTGAACGGTAAACAAGTTGATAAGTAAAAGCATGGCACCCGCCGTCTGTTGAACAGACGGCGGGTGGTTGATTATGATAAGTTTTCATCTATGGGTACCTCGATCATTCACTTTTCTTTTTTTCAGACTTTTATAATTACCGTTATAAATTGTGCAACAATCACTATGTGACAAAACCTCCGCACCTTTAGGGCACGGAGTTTTTTGCATATTTAACTATCCGGCTATTCAACCGTTTACTCTTTTATTTTCAGCATTGAACGCATGGCATTGAGGACGGCGAGAATAAGCACTCCGACATCACCGAACACCGCTATCCACATATTGGTAAGTCCAAATGCGGTGAGGATGAGTATCAGCA
>CAZFZW010000260.1:0-1417 GCA_964523465.1 uncultured Clostridium sp.
GGATTTGTTCACGCCCCATTAGGTCCTGCCGATGATGATGACTGGGCAGAAAACGACGCACTGCCCGAGATTGTTTTTCGCAATATCGAGGGTTATATTGCCCGTTCGTATCATGTCAACGACCCTGAAAACGACCCTGTGCCCTATTGGGACGGAGTTTTTTTCAAAAAGGTGCAAGACCCCGATGGCAGGATGCTCAGCGTGAGAATCCCCACGAGCAGCGACAAGGGCGATGACCTGCCTGATTTTTTGACAGTTGACAGCTCATATGAGATTCCCGAGCGACTTCGCCGCCTTTATACTGCCGAGACTGACCCGAAAAGCGGCAGACACTGGCAGGATGACGATATAATTTATAAGTGTGACACATCGAACGACGAGTTGACAGGGCACTATGCTGTCTGGCAGCTTGCTTATGATATTCTCGGCGAGGATGACCCCGAGCTTCGGGAGATGATTTCGGTCATTGCCGAACGCCACGCAAGGCATATTGCAGAAAACGGCTATGCCCATACCGATGCCGGCGGTCAGCCGACCTCATGGGCGAGGATGACGAGGGAATATTATCTCAACCGTGACTGCGAGGGTTATCAGGACGGGCCTCTGGGCACGATGATATTGCTTCAGCTTTTCAAGGTTGCTCATCATGTCACGGGCAACGAACGTTGGAATGAGGAATACCGTAAGCTTGCTCTTGAGGAACCATATCGTTATGCCGATTTTATAAGCGAGCACTATGAGAGATATGAGAACAGTATAAAATATTTTCTGCATGACGATACTCTCAGCTCCGAGACGATGTTCCCTATGGTCGTAAAGACGATGAATTATTCCGACACACGCATGGCGGCTGTTGCTTACTACACAATATCACAGCTTGAGGATGACCCCGAACTGCTTGAAAAGTACAGAAAGGGTGCGGACTGTTGGTGGAGGCTTGAAAAATACGGCAGGGATGTCGAATGGTCGCTCGTCTATCAGCTGATGTATCCCGACAGGGAGCAGTATGACGCTTTCGGCAGGCCGTGCAAGGATGTGCTTGCGTGGCAGCTCTCACGTTTCCCAATAAGTCAGAGGGAAATGATGATAGACAACACTACACGTTCGGATGCCTATGAGGAGGACGAAATGCTGTGGTACAGGAACACCGAGACGATGATTCCCTATGCCGTTGCAATGGACGAGCGTGGCGGAATGGGCACGGACTTCTTTAAGGCAAAGCAGGGCAGCAACCGAAAGATATTAAAAGGTGCTTATAATATGATAATGCCGTATTGGATAGGCAGGTATCACGGACTTATCAGCGAGGAGAGCCACGGCGGAGATGTGACATTTGACGAACTTGCCGAACTGATAGCAAAACAGTGAGAAAAAATAAAATGCTCGAAGGCTTTTGTTCCTTCGAGCATTTTTGCAT
>CAZFZW010000261.1:0-1413 GCA_964523465.1 uncultured Clostridium sp.
AAAATAAACGATATGAAAAGTATGATCGTGATCCGGCAGCAAGACGCAGGTATGGACGAGCGTGGAAAAGGATTCGTGATAAGTATGTTTCACAGTATCTCTTCTGTGAAATCTGTTATGCCAAGGGTATTCTGGTTGAAACCGAGGAAGTGCATCATAAGAAACCTTTGAGTGAAGGTGGTACACATGATAGAGAGAATCTGATTGCACTATGTAAGTCGTGTCATTCAAGAGTTCATGCAGAGAACGGTGACAGATTTGCTGTTAATCGTGAATATAAATATTGACTTGTTCGGTGCTTGGTATAGTACGCCTAAAAATAAGGGGCTTGACATTTTGGGGAGATGTTGTATATTTTATATAGAATGATATGGAAACAAAAAAGAATATGAAACATACATTATAACATACAATCTGGTTTAAAACAAGTCTTATATTTAAAAGCAAATGGGTTACAATATAAGTGAGGAGAGATTCTCATTTATAATTGAAATGTATTAAAGTCGGATAGGAGACTTTAAATCCTATTGAGTGGTCGGAATGGAGACCTAAAACCCATTTGATTGTAGAGAAAACTACTAAAAACAATAGAGGAATGGTTTTCCATTCCTCTATTTTCTTTTGAAGGAGAACTATGGGAAATACAGACGATATCATTGAAGAATCATTTAAGGGAAGAGTGGTAGAAACAGCCATTTCATGTGCGAGTATATATCAGGAAAAATTTGTAGAATACGATTATTTAATTTGCTCAGAAGCATTTGAAGGTAGTAAATGCCAAGAGATAAAGGCTGAGACAAATAATTTTTTACATTTACTGGGAGTAAACACAAGTCTCTCACCAGACGATTTTTATCAAAAATGCATTGATAAAAGCTTGGTGGAAGATGACTTTGATTTTATTAAAATCAATCAATCTGAAAAATCTGTAAAAGGTTCTGTGCGACAAAAAATTAAGGCATTACCAGAGATGCTTAACATGTTTGACAAAGAACTGTTGGCGGAAAAGAATTTCAAAAAGAATAAAATTTCTTGTATATTTGCAACAGCTGATGCAGATTTTACCATTGGTTTTGTGGAAACCGGTCGACCGAAGTCATTAATGAGAAAAAATCAATTAAACGAAAAAAAGTGTAAGAAAGTTGATTTGGTTCTCAGGAAGAAAAGAGGAGAAAAAACTTATTCAGAGAGAATTATTGGCAATGAGTCAGATTTGGAAAAATATAAAGATAGTATAGGCGAATACATAAATTGAGAAATGGCTATCAGGGATCATACGTAATAGTATGGTCCTTTTTTTGTCCTTGTGTATAAAAAGACAACCGGTAGGGGAGGTCACTTCTCTACAGTAAAGTCAATAGGGCAACGGTGCGGGGGTCACACGCACAAAAATTGCTATTCAAACGGGGTATT
>CAZFZW010000262.1:0-1403 GCA_964523465.1 uncultured Clostridium sp.
CTTTAATCTTCCCATTCTTCCACCTCCGGTATGACATCATTCAGCTTGTCCCATATAATCCCCTCAATTTTACACCGGGAATTTGACGAAAAGGCATTATCATTGCCGGACTGGTCAGTTTTACAAAAAAGCGCCTGTTCAGGGCTTCTTCTACTATGGAGGCTATGCTGATATGGCCCTCACCGTAGCGGCGCGCCATCCGAATGTCTATATCGAAACCAGTTCTGTTCCCTATGAAGTTCTGCTCAAATGCGTGGAGGCTCCCGAGCTCGGCCCAGAAAAGCTGATTTTTGGTACGGACACACCTGCGTTTTACGGATACTATAAATCTGCTTCGACTGGCGAATATTATCCCAGCTATGGCAAAACCGGACCTGGTGACATTACACCGGATCACTATCCAGTGGATATGGGTAATATTGGGCGCCTGCCCATTACGGATGTTCAGCGCCAAATGATCATGGGCGGCACGATTGCCCGTCTGCTCGCGGGAAAGCATGAGTAATCAAAGAAACAGGAGGAATGTTATCATGAATAAAAAGCAAATGTTGAAACTCGGCTTCGGTATTTCCTTTGGCGGGGGCCTGATTATTTTTATCATGGGGCTACTGTATGACCTGCTTCCTTTTAATAAATACTCAAGCGCCTTCTGGATGATCTTTATTGTTTTGGTTGTCTACTTCGCCTTGGGCGCTGAAAGACGCAATATTCCAAAAATGATTGTCAGTTATATTTGCGGATTGCTTTGGGGCATGGTTTCTAATTTTACTGGATACCTGTTTATGCAAAGCAACCACCTCTTGTTTGCATTTTTAAATTACTTCCTGATTGCTAGCCTGATGGTCTTCATCCATCAATTCATCGCAGGCAAAACAGTGTTTGGGTGTGCCCCTGCTGCGTTCCTGGGTCTAGCAGAATCTATTTTCGTTGCGACCTGCGGTGTGCCTGATGGAACCGGCAGCCTGTTACCGCCAATGTCATGGGGGCCGGTTGATCTCTTTATCATCTATATCATCGGTATTGTCATGGTGACACTGCTATCTTTAGTAAGTGATCTCATCTTTAAACTGTTGATGGGTAAGGAGAAAACTCCTAAATAATAGCGTCTAGAAATAACTACAAATCACAATCTATTTATATACATAAAAAATCAAATGGGGTTCTAAGAAAGTATCTATTTGAAAAAAAGTCACTCTTTAAAAGCTGTGTGCTGATAAGACAGTAATTTGAGAAAAATTACGAAATCGGCAACTGCAAGCAGGATTGGACAAGAAAACAGGCGACATTCAACGATCGTTGGGTGTCGTCTGTTTTTGTGCATTTAAGGGTTGAAAAGTGCCTGTTTTTCGCTTTGTAAGGCAAGCATTGTGGGATGGGTGAAGAAGTTATCGGATTTGCAAAAT
>CAZFZW010000263.1:0-1393 GCA_964523465.1 uncultured Clostridium sp.
TTTTCGCCGTCGCCGTCTATTGTGGAAATTACCGGCGTTACTTCTTCGAGAACATCGAGGACTATTTTCACGGTGTCGAGGGAAGTGAAAGTGGTCACTCCGTTTTGAACCGCACAGCGGCGAATCTCAACGCCGTCCTCATAGTGGACGCCCGAAAGCACGGCTCTTGTGTTTATGACATAGCTGACATAGCCTGCACGGATGGAATCGAGTATCTCTGTGCTGCCCTCGCTGAGCTTGCCACGCACTCTTGTACGGATGCCGTGTTCCTTGAGGAAGTTTGCTGTGCCTATTGTAGCCTCAATATTGAAGCCGAGGCGATAGAAACGCTCGACGAGCGGAAGAGCTTCTTCCTTGTCCTCGTCTGCGAGAGTGACGATTACCGTGCCGTATTCCTTCATGCGTATGCCGGATGCCTGGAGAGCCTTGTAAAGTGCTCTGTTGAGGCGTTTGTCATAGCCGATTGCCTCACCGGTTGACTTCATCTCGGGGGAGAGGTAGGAGTCCATACCGGTCAACTTCTCGAACGAGAAAGCAGGTGCCTTGACATACCAACGCTTGCCGTCGGGCAGGCGCATATCCGTTATACCCTGGTCTTTGAGGCTCTGACCGAGCATGACCTTTGTGGCAATTCTGACGAGGTTACAGTCGGTTGATTTTGAAAGGAACGGAACGCTTCGTGATGCGCGGGGGTTGACCTCTATGACATAAACGCTGTCGTCCTTGTCAACTATGAACTGAATGTTGAACAGACCGACTATGCCGATGCCGAGACCGAGTTTTTCGGTGTATTCGGCAATGGTGTCTCTGACTTTCTGAGAGATGGAGAACGGCGGATATACGCTCGTGCTGTCGCCCGAGTGAACACCGGTACGCTCAACAAGTTCCATTATGCCGGGGATAAATACCTGCTCACCGTCGCAGATAGCGTCTATCTCGACTTCCTTGCCCATGAGATATTTATCTATGAGCACGGGCTGGTCTTCGTCAACTTCAACCGCACTCTTGAGATACTTTCTGAGCATGGTCTCGTTTGCGACAATCTCCATGGCTCTGCCGCCGAGAACAAAGCTCGGGCGAACAAGTACGGGGTAGCCGATTCTTGCGGCGACTGCTGCACCGGTCTCGATGTCGGTAACAGCCTCACCCTTGGGGTTCGGTATGCCCAGAGACTTGATGACAGCATCGAATGCGTCTCTGTTCTCCGCCTTTTCAATGGCATCGCAGTCTGTGCCGATTATGCGGACGCCTCTTGCGGCGAGCGGAGCGGCGAGGTTTACGGCCGTCTGACCGCCGAGAGTGACTATAACGCCCTCGGGCTTTTCAAGGTGAATGATATTCATAACATCCTCTACCGTCAGCGGCTCGAAATAGAGCTTGTCGGCAGTGGTGT
>CAZFZW010000264.1:0-1374 GCA_964523465.1 uncultured Clostridium sp.
CAGTACAATATGATAGTGCAGATAAAGGGTCTGCCTGCAGGTTCGCTGATAATAGCAGACATAAACGCAGACAGCGACCTTGCAAACAAGGATGTTCAGGTTGGCGATTTGATAACTGCGGTCAATGGCAAGAAACTCAGCACATCCGAGGTTATGCTTGAGGCTATCGAAAACGGCAAGGTCGGTGATACTCTGACTCTCTCCATCTGCCGTATTTCAAGCAACTATCAAACAAAGGAATTTGATGTCAAGGTAAAGCTCGTTGAGGATACGGGCGACACAACCTCCGCAACCAAGCAGGAGGAGACGACCGCAAGACAGAACAGCTCTTATTACTACAATCCCTTCGGAAATTAAGAATACAACCCTTTGGCGGACACTGCGAATAGCGGTGTCTGCTTTCTTATTGCCTTGCGGCAGATGATATGGTATAATAAGGTGAATTTTGTGGGAGGTATAATATGGTTTGTGTTTTTATACTTGCCATGCTGGTGTTCTTCTATGGTATTAGCTTTGTCAAGTCAAACGAGTTTAACACCGAGTATATGTCAAAAGAATCTACGGGTGCTGTGAACGGCATATTCGTTTTGTTCGTGTTTATGAGTCACATCTCGGGATATATGGATTTGGGAAGCGCCTCCGATAAAATCTGGCTCAATTTCAGGGGTTGGCTGGGTCAGCTTATGGTCGTAACATTCCTGTTCTACTCTGGCTACGGTATGATGTGCTCGATAATAAAAAAAGGAAACGCTTATATCAAACCGCTTTTCAAAAACAAATTTTTGAATCTGCTTTTACATTTTGACATAGCTGTAGCACTTTTTGTGATAATGAACCTTGCACTCGGAGTGAAAATAAATTTGAAAAACACTCTGCTTGCGTTTACCACCTGGACGAGCATAGGCAATTCAAATTGGTATATAACAGCTGTGCTCGGTATGTATTTGATAATCATCTTATCTTTCTCACTGTTCAGAAAGCACGAATTGCCTGCACTCATATCGGTGTCTGTGCTGACCGTGGTGTTTGCGTTCGTACTGATAAAAGCCGGTAGGGGAACATGGTATTACAACACACTTATGACATTCCCCATGGGTATGTGGTATGCTTATTTCAAAAAGTATATTGACAAGTTTGTGATGAAAAACAACACCATCTATATGCTCTTTGTGCTCGCTATATCTGCGGCAGTTGTACTGTTTGCGGTCTGCTATAAATTCAGAGGCCTATATCTGCCTGTCTATTGGGTATATGCGTGTACCTTTATGATGCTAATCGTTCTCATCACAATGAAAGTGAAGATAGGCAATCCGATTCTTTCAATGCTCGGCAGACATGTTTTCAGCATATATATTCTTCAGCGCATACCAATGA
>CAZFZW010000265.1:0-1372 GCA_964523465.1 uncultured Clostridium sp.
CGGAGACGAGTATGTAAAGGCCGCAGTTGAGGCTGTGGAAAAGCTGTAAATAACAGGAAAGCGACTGTCACAAAATTTGCGTGACAGTCGCTTTTTAGTTTTTAACTGAAGAATCCATCAAGTATTAATGATAAGACATCTGATTGCCAAGTGTTTTCCTGCTGGATTTTTAGCTCGTCTGGTCTGTAAAGTGCCTGCTTTATGAAGTTACCTTCCTTTCTTGCCTGCTCTTTCAAGTTGTATTTGTACTGTTCTTCGGACTTTCCAAGGAGTTGGAAATTGATAACGGAACCGTTGAAAAATATTCCTATCGTAAAATACTTACACGACGGATCCGGGTGATTGATAAGCAGTAACGGAATACGACTTCCAAAAAGAAGACCGCCGCTTTTTAATGTGTCTTCATGTATCTTCATGGGGACGCTTGTATTTTCGGCAGCCGAGAGTAAATACTCTTTCAAAGCCGAAAAAAGATCAACTCCGTCGCAACCGGTTATGGTTATCGGATCATGCAGTTCTCCACGAAAATAATTGGTGCTAATTGCCATTGCTTGCCTCTCCTTTTTAGCGTTCTTCGAATTCCGGACAAGCACTTCCGGATGGGTTTACTTTCTGGTCACAGACATCGCAATAGCTGTCGTTGCAATGTCGGCAATCCGAACATTTTTCTGCATTTGCCATTGAAAAAACCTCCTCAATCTTCGATTATTCCTTTGCCGTCGCACGCTCTGCATTCAACTGTTCCGTCACCGTGACAGTAATAGCAGGTCGAGCCGTCATTAAATGTGCCTGTGCCGCCGCAACGGGGGCAGGTAGCTTTTCCGTCACCGCCACAGTTTCTGCAATAATGAGACATACACTTCTTACCTCCTTAATAATTATTTTCGTAAACAGTATACGACTATAATTATTAATTGTCAATACTTTATCGTATAAAATTTACGATAAAGAGGTGTTTTTATGACTGTTTTAGAAAGAATATATCAACTCAGAACAGAACGGGGTTGGAGCGAATACCGACTTTCCGAAGAATCGGGAATCGCACAGACCACAATATCTTCTTGGTTTAGAAAAAATATCATACCAACCGTACCGTCTCTTGAAAAAATCTGTAATGCGTACAATATCACGCTTTCGCAGTTCTTTAATTGGGACAACGAGCCGACTGTTCTAACCGATAGACAGTGTGACTTGCTGAATAACTGGAACAGGCTATCAAAGGAACAGCAGGATATTATTCTAGAGCTGCTTAAATCGATGTAAGAACAGGATAATCTGCGATAATTTTTCTTCTGCGTAAAGTCTTTGTCCGTTCCATCTCAAAAAACTTTCAAACCCTGCTTTAAAGCGTTGATTTTGAATACGGCGTGTG
>CAZFZW010000266.1:0-1367 GCA_964523465.1 uncultured Clostridium sp.
CTTTTATTTGTTGAGTATTGAAATTGCGTCGGTAATGGTCTTTTCGTGAGCCTGCATACCGTACTTGTCTACTTCTTTTTTGTTCTTTTCGCCGTGAGTCAGGCAACCTGCGCCGCCGATGCAACCGCCGGTGCAAGCCATACCCTCGATGAAGTTTGCGTTGAGCACACCCTTGCTCTTTTTAAGCAGAGCAGTGCGGCATTCCTCAATGCCGTCGCAGGAGCAGGCGTTAAGCTCAAAGTCGTCGATTCCGTGTTCCTTGAGACCTTGTGCAACCGCATCTGCAAGACCGCCGCAGCGAGCGAAGATTCTGCCGAAGTAGGAGGCGTTGTCAAGTACATCCTCTTCGAGGGTCATAATGTCAATGTCTCTGCTGTCAAACATCGCCTGAAGCTCTTCAAATGTCATTGCCGCATCAACATAGGGCTTGACTTCTTCCTTTTGAACCTCGGCTTTTTTTGCGGTGCAGGGGCCGATGAATACGACCTTGCACGGGCCTTCATGCTCTTTGATGTACTTTGAAATCATTGCCATGGGCGAAAGATTGTGCGATACATAGGGTTTGAGGTCGGGGAAGGACTTCTCAATATAGCTGACGAAAGCGGGGCAGCAGGAGCTTGTAAGGAAGCCCTTTTCGGCAAGTTCCTTTGATTCGGCATATGCTACCATATCCGCACCGAGAGCCGCCTCGATTACCGTATGGAAACCGAGTTCTTTAAGTCCGGTAATTACCTGACCGAGCTTAGCGTATGTAAACTGGCTAGAGATTGAGGGAGCAACAACGGCAAATACCTTGTACTTTGTGTTGTTCTCGCTCTTCTTGATAATATCAATGACATCGAGCATATACGACTTGTCGGTTATAGCACCGAACGGGCACTGATATACGCAGGCACCGCAGGAGATGCATTTGTCATAGTTTATTGCGGCCGCCTTGTTTTCGTTCATGCTGATGGCCTTAATTTTGCACGCCATCTCGCAGGGACGCTTGCGGTTGATTATTGCGGTGTAAGGGCAGACCTTTGCACACTGACCGCATTCCTTGCACTTTGTCTTATCGATGTGTGCAACATGGTCGCTGTCAAAGGACAGCGCACCGAACCTACAAACATCCTCGCAGCGGTGAGCAAGGCAGCCACGGCAGGCGTTGGTAACTTCGTATCCGCCCATGGGGCACTCGTCACAGGCAATGTCGATAACCTCGATTATATTCGGGTTGCTGCCGATTGCAATTTTAACACGCTCGTCGAGTATAGCTCTTTCCTTGTATACGCAGCAGCGCATGGTGGGCGTATTGCCCGGAACTATGGTCTTCGGAATGTCGAAAAGATTTTCGAGCAGTGTGTCGTTCCACGCAAGGCGTGCGA
>CAZFZW010000267.1:0-1365 GCA_964523465.1 uncultured Clostridium sp.
ATGTTGAAAACGGCGTGCCGTATATGGTTTTTGTCCATGAGTGGACCAGTATGCCCGACGGTGTCGGCGATATGTCATATGCACAGTTGAGCGATGACCTGACGCACTTCGTCACTGCACCCGAAACAATATTCAGAGCCGATGACTGCATTTGGGCTAGCGATATTACTGACGGCCCGTTCCTTTATAAAACGCAGACGGGCACTTTGCTTATGCTCTGGTCAACAGGCTGCTCGGGCAGAGGGTATTCTGTCGGTTCGCTGTTTTCGTTGAACGGAAGTATAAAGGGTGAGTGGCATTTTAATCTCTATCCGTTTTATTCAAAGAACAAGCTTTATGACCAAAACGGCGGCCATGCAATGGTGTTCACCGCAACGGATGGCAGACTTTTTATGGCGATTCATTCGCCTAACAGCGGTTCTCCGGCGCACCCCGTGTTTATAGAGCTTGAGGAAAAAGACGGAATGCTACTCAAGAAGGATAAATACGAAACTCATTCATATATCTCGCAAAAACTTGACCGAACCTTTGCACTGATTTTCGACTGGATAAAGGCGCAGCTGTTTTCAAAACTGCCTTTGGAGGGATAAAAACTTATGGATATAATGACTTTCAAATGCCCGAATTGCGGCGGAAATGTGCTCTTTAACAGCCAAAACGGCAGTTTTCAGTGCGAGAGCTGTGACACTAAGTTTACCCGTGAACAGCTCGAGGAATATGAGCAGACGCTTGAGGCAACAAAGGGCGAATCGAAACAGGCGTGGCACACGGACGAAGAGCGTGAGCAGATGACAGTCGGCAGTGTGGCTTACATATGCGAATTTTGCGGTGCTGAGATAGTCGGCGACAGCACGACCGCCGCTACTGAGTGCGTCTACTGCGGCAGCCCGATAATTATGAAAAACAGGCTCTCGGGTATGGATAAGCCCGACAGCGTTATTCCGTTCAAGCTTCAAAAAGAGGATGCCAAAGCGGCACTCAAAAATTTTTATAAAGGCAAACGCCTGCTCCCCAACGAGTTCAAAAATGAGAACAGGATAGAAAAAATAAGCAGTGTCTATGTTCCGTTTTGGCTTTTTGACTGCGATGTGGATGCGAGTATTCGCTATGAGGCAACTCGCAAACGCACCTGGAGCGACAGCAAATATATTTACACCAAAACCTCATATTACTCCGTACTCCGTGGCGGTAATGTGAGCTTTGAGCGTATTCCTGCCGATGCTTCATCAAAAATGGAAGACCGCTTTATGGATGCCATAGAGCCGTTTGATTATTCCGAAATGAAGGATTTCACCCCCGGTTATCTCTCAGGTTATCTTGCCGATAAATATGATGTCACCGCCGCCGATTGTGAGGGGCGTATAA
>CAZFZW010000268.1:0-1330 GCA_964523465.1 uncultured Clostridium sp.
TAAACGCAGGTCTCCTCGGGGATAAGATCCTCAATATCGACCTCACCGCTGACATTTTCAATCACCGTGCGGCGGTCATCACCGAACTTCTCGGCAATGGCACCGGTCTCCTCACGGACAATGGTGAGTATTCTCGACTCGTTAGAGAGAATATCGATGTAATCGGCAATTTTCTCCTTGAGCTGCTTCATCTCGTCCTCGACCTTGATACGCTCAAGACCGGTCAACTGGCCGAGTCTCATCTGGACTATCGCCTGAGCCTGTATCTCATCGAGACCGAAGCGGTTCATGAGTGCCTCACGACCCTCGGGGATGCTCTTTGATGCACGCAGTATTGCGATAACTTCATCGATGAAATCAAGGGCGGTGAGCAGACCCTCGAGAATGTGAGCACGCTCCTGTGCCTTTCTCAGGTCATATTTTGTACGCCTTGTGATTATCTCGCACTGATAGTCGATATACTGCTGAAGAATCTGCTTTAATGTCAGAAGCTTCGGCTCGCCGTTGACAAGTGCTATCATGATAACGCCGAAAGTGGTCTGAAGCTGGGTGAACGAATACAGCTGATTCAAAACCACCTGCGGATTTGCATCACGCTTCAGGGTGATATCGATATGCATACCCGAGCGTGAGGAATAGTCATGAATGTCGGAGATACCCTCAATACGCTTGTCCTTGACGAGGTCGGCAATGCTCTCGATAAGCTTTGCCTTGTTGACGCCGTAGGGGATCTCGGTGACGACTATCTTGTGTCTGTCGCCCTTTGTCTCGATTATCTCGGCACGGGCACGGACAACTATCTTGCCTCGACCTGTACCGTAAGCGGCTCTGATTCCCGAGCGACCCATTATTATGCCGTAAGTCGGGAAGTCGGGTCCGGGCAGATGCTCCATAAGCTCCTCAAGGGAAGCATCGGGATTATCTATCAGACAATTCATTGCGCTGACGACCTCACGCAGATTGTGCGGAGGTATATTGGTCGCCATACCGACTGCTATACCGACAGAGCCGTTGACGAGAAGATTCGGGTATCTTGACGGCAGCACGGTGGGTTCTTTGAGTCGGTCGTCGTAGTTCGGGATGAAATCGACTGTCTCCTTGTCAATGTCGGTAAGCATCTCAAGAGAGAGCTTACGCAGCTTTGACTCGGTATATCTGTATGCTGCAGGCGGGTCGCCGTCAACAGAACCGAAGTTACCGTGGCCGTCAACGAGTGTATATCTCATGGAGAAGTCCTGCGCCAGACGCACCATGGCATCGTAGACGGAGGCATCGCCGTGAGGATGGTAACGGCCGAGCACCGAACCGACTGTATCCGCACATTTACGGT
>CAZFZW010000269.1:0-1330 GCA_964523465.1 uncultured Clostridium sp.
GTGCTGCCGGGACTGATATAATCGGCAAACTGTTTCGTGGCCTTGCCCATGTCGTGAATCCTTCCACAAAACAGTGCGGTGTTTTCAAGTCCAATACACTCTAAATCTTCACGAGCGTAGTTGGCTGCGTGTTCGCAATGCTCTTTCAATGTTTGAATTATATAATCGTCTGGCGTAGCCTCAGATACTGCTTTTAAGTGGGCGATTGGTTTCATAAAATACTCCCTCGGATTTTTGCTTTTCTGATTATAAATATATACCTGCTGACAAAATATGTCAATAAAAATTATTTCTCGATATTTTTTGCAAATGGGTTTCGTGAAAATTACTGCTTCGGTTTCGTTATCATAATAATATCATATTGCTTGTCCAATAAAACGGACTTTGCTTGCGAAAAAACAGCCCCACCGGAAATTCCCGTGGGGCTGAGTTTGTTTATTCTGTTTTACCAATCTCCATATCTTGTCATCTCATTGCATTTTTGAAATGCAGTTCACGCATACCCTCGACTTCGTCGCAGATGGGTTTGAGGTCGCACGAGGCGCAGTCGAATTGCAGATTGTTCATCACCTTGTTGAGAGCTTCTGTTACCGTGCGGTTTTTCTCTGCAATTTCTCTTATCGCCTGATAGTCAACGCTCTCGTCTGTGACGAAATATACCGTTACGCCCTTTACCTCGGGGATAGCTTTGAATTTGTCAATCATCAGGTTGCCGATTTTTTCAAAGCTAATGCCACTCTTGAGAGCCTTTTTTGACACTCTCACGCCTTCTTTGTAGGATGACGATGACGAACGAATCATATATCCGTCCGGGAAGCAGTGATATTTTACATACTCTATCTTTTTGATGAGGTCGTATGTTGCCTGCTCGTCTGCGCAGTCGTCAACGGAGACTATGGCTATCCGTGCGAATTTGCTGTCCTTTTTGATTTCGGACAGCGGACGGCCTACGGTGACTACGCTGTAAGGTGTCGGCTTTGAGGTCACGAGGCAAAAGCCTGTGCCGTTTAATTCAAACGCCGTGTCCCTTTGCATAATGACCTGACTGTGACCTGCATCCGCCCATGAACTGATTTCGTTGTATTCAAAGGCGGTCTGCGGTTTGCCGTTTATAAGCGAGAGTGACTTTTCTATAAGTGAATCGAAAAAATCCATTACAGTTTTTTGTCCCTCTTCATTGTGTCATAGTGCTTTTGAAGCAGGTCGTAGACCTTTCTTATGAGCTTCATGTCAAGATTGAACCAGTAGATGACAAAAGTCAGAATGAACAGGCAGAGGATGACTGCCAGTATTATTAAGAAAGTGTGCATATCAGTTCTCCTTTGCAAGA
>CAZFZW010000270.1:0-1316 GCA_964523465.1 uncultured Clostridium sp.
CAATGCAGGGCATACCGCTTTCCTTGCAGCCGCTCTCGGCTTTTAAAAGTGCGTTTTCCTCAAAGGTTACGCCTGTCTCTTCAACATCTGTCAGCTCAATGCCTGCCTCTTCCGCAAGCAGAACCCTTACGCCGATGGGTTTTAATATACGTTCGAGCTCGAGACGCTTTTTCATGTTGTGTGTTGCAATAAGAAAATCCATTATTCACTCTCTCCGTTTTCTTCGTCCTCGGCGGGTTCCGCATCAAACAGACCCTCTGCAAAAGCCTGTGCGTTGAACGGGCGCAGGTCATCGACCTGCTCGCCCACGCCTATGAATTTGACCGGTACACCAAGCTCGTTTTTGATGTTGAGCACAACGCCGCCCTTTGCTGTGCCGTCAAGCTTAGTCAGAATTATGCCCGTTATCTCGGCAACATTTTTGAATTCCTTTGCCTGATTGACGGCGTTCTGTCCCGTTGTGGCATCGAGCACGAGCAGACTTTCACGGTCGCTATAGGGAAGCTCACGGTCGATAACTCTGTATATTTTTGCAAGCTCATCCATGAGATTCTTCTTGTTGTGAAGTCGTCCTGCGGTGTCGCAGATGATTATATCGGCGTTTCTTGCCTTGCCTGCCTGAATAGTATCATAGATAACTGCGGCGGGATCTGCTCCCTCACGGTGCTTGACTATCTCAACTCCGGCACGCTCCGACCACTCCTCAAGCTGCTCTATAGCGGCGGCTCTGAAGGTGTCTGCGGCGGCAAGGATAACCTTCTTGCCCTCGCTTTTGTACATTGCGGCAAGCTTGCCTATTGAGGTGGTCTTGCCCACGCCGTTTACGCCGATAACGAGAATGACCGAGGGGAGAGTGATGAGGCTCATTTCTTCGCCGCCCTCGAGCATCTCGGCGACAATCTCTTTTATCTCATTTTTGACATCCTCGGGTTTACGAAGATGTTTCTTTGTCACATTTTCACGAAGTCGCTCGACTATTTCACCTGCGGTGACACAGCCGACATCGCCCATGACGAGTATTTCTTCAAGCTCATCGTAGAAATCGTCGTCTATCTCGGTTTTGCCGTGGAGCATTGAGTCGATAGCCCCCGACATATTTTCTCTTGTCTTTTTAAGTCCTTTGTTTATGCGTGAAAAAATTCCCATGTTTTTCCTCCGATAAAAGTCTATGTAAGACTGATTTTTATTCTTTCAATCGCTTCGTCGGTGCGCTCGGCAGAGGCGAAGCCCGTTAAACGAAAATATCCCTCGCCCATCAGTCCGAAGCCGTTGCCCGGTGTTCCGACAACCTGTGCCTGCACAAGCAGCCTCTCGAA
>CAZFZW010000271.1:0-1311 GCA_964523465.1 uncultured Clostridium sp.
CAGCGAACTCGGCGCGTTCATTGTCGCCATCAGTTCGAATGCCGTGCGCTTGATGCCTATTGCCGATGCGTAGGCTTCGAGACAGCCGCGGCGTCCGCAGCCGCATTCGCGACCGTTGCGCTCGACGATGACGTGTCCGAACTCACCCGCGAAGCCGTCGTGTCCGTAAATCAACTGTCCGTTCGCGACGAATCCCGAACCGACGCCCGTCCCGAGAGTAATCATGATGAAATCCTTCATCCCCTTCGCGTTGCCGTAGACCATTTCGCCGATAGTGGCGGCATTGGCGTCGTTGGTAACGTATATGGGCGTGTCGGGGAAGTGCCTGCGCATGTCGCCCGCGAAGTCGAAGATGCGCAGCGACTCGGGTTTGTCCTTGTCCTCGTCGGTGAACTTCCAGAGGTTGGCAGGCGTCTCGATGGTGCCTTTGTAGTAGTTGGCGTTCGGCGCGCCGATTCCGATTCCGATAAGTTCGAAATCGAAGTTCACGCTGTCGGCGAGCGTCTTCATCGCGTCGCACAAGTCGTTTACGTAGGATTCGTAGTCCTTGAAATAGGGATATGCCTTGGTCGAAATCACCGATTCGGCATAGAAGTCTCTTTTCTCGTCTACCAGTCCGAAAGCGGTATTGATACCACCGATATCGATACCGAATGCTAATTTTTTCATATGTGTGTAATAGTTTGGTTGTTTCGCAATATGTCAAAGTTACGCATAAATCCGCATACTGCAAAATTTTAGTCGCATTCGGTGGCGGAAAAGTGGATGCCGCCCGATAAATTTCGGGCGGCATAAGGTCGTTAGAGACGTTAGGGTCTTTAAGGTCATTAAGGACTTTAAAGACCTTAATGACTTTATGGTCCCTAATTTATTCTGAAATCTACCGGCATTGTGAACCGTACTCTTGCAGGTTTGCCGGCATTGGAACCCGGTGTCCATTTTTTAGAACGTTTCAGCACCTTGATGACCTCTTCGGAAAACTTGTCGTTCGGCGATTCGATAATCTCTATTTCTTCTATGCTACCGTCTTTGCCGATGACGAATGCGACGAGTACGCGCCCCTCTATCCTGAGGTTCAGCATCTCTTGCGGATAGGTTACGTAGTTCATTACCCAGTTGCGGAATGTTCCCAAATCGCCTCCCATATAGCGAGGCATGGCATCTACTTTTACGAACGGTTTGTCGTCCGTGGAGTCGTTCTGCGGGTTGCGTTCGAGATTGATGCTGATGTCCGGAGTCGCTCCGAATTCGAATCTCTTTATTTTGAGCATATTATTTCTGTATATCGCTATCGCCTTCGTGCCGCAGTCG
>CAZFZW010000272.1:0-1309 GCA_964523465.1 uncultured Clostridium sp.
CTCTAAGTTCAGATACTGTCAATAATCTTTTGGCGTTGGGCATCGTAGTCTTCTTGGCTGATTTTGCCGGAGGTGTAGCTTTTGTTGAGTTTTTCGAGTAGCTCATCTGCACTCGGTTCTCTTTTGAACACTCCAAAAAGGAGAATGTATGTTTCTGCTATTACGAAAGACGCATTCAAAATTAAATTCATTACGTTAGAGGTTGCCGAACTTTCAAAAGAACCTGCAATCAGTCCATCAAACAAATTATACAAATACACAACTGCACGCAGGCTCTCGATTATCAGCAGTGCAACTTTAGATACAGAGTACACTTTTTTGTTGTTTAAAAATATTCCAAGTACTAAAAGAAAGACTGCTTTCAAGAATGTATAAAGAACAAACAGCAGCTGATTTTCCGATAGCAAATCTTGAATAATCGGTGAGAAGCTCGCATACTGAAGGCAAAACAGATATGACACCAAATATGGAATACCCATAATAACAACAACAGTTGCAAGAATACCTCCTTTTACATAAACATATATCTTCAGAAGCTTATTGGCTGTCATGGCATGTTTAGGTTTTATCTTATTATAAGCGAAAAGTGTTATACATATCAGTTCCGGCAAGCAAGAAATCACCGCATTAAACAATGCGCTAAAAATATCTTCACCAACATCTCCAAAACCTATATATGATTCATCGATTAAAGTAGAACCAAATTGATATATATAATTAAATATAATATGTGATAAAATTAAAATTGAGTATACTTTTATATTTTTGTTATCATAAACAAGTTTATTTTTCATCTTTCTTCTCCAAAAGTTCTGACTTTTTCTTATTGTATTCTTCTTCGGTGATATCGCCTTTATTTTTAAGAAAATCTAACTTTTCAATTTTTTCCTCAACGGCAGATTTCACCCTGAGCGTTTCATCTGTATTCTTCACCACGGTACCTTTGTCTGTATCTTTGCCCGCAATGATCGCACTGTTTTCGACAAGCTCGCCAAAACCATAGAGAAGTAACGACGAAAACAATGTCATGAGCGGGCCTAATATCATTGTCAGAATGCCCCAACCAATTAGATCATCATCTGTCACAAACATAATTAGTCCGGCAAGAATGGACGCTCCGATACCGATCCAGTGCAAAACCGATGCGAGACTTTTAATTTTCGAACCGATGTTTTCAAACATTGAAATTCCTCCATTTTAATAAAGATTTTCTAACCATATTTGGTTAGTTTTTTCTCAATAATAAACCACATGTGGTTAATTGTCAACTTAAACTAATCATATATGATACAATTTCAGCGAAAGATAC
>CAZFZW010000273.1:0-1306 GCA_964523465.1 uncultured Clostridium sp.
GGTGCAATGCAGCGCCTTCCCCTGAAAGACTGGGGAGTGAAGTGAAAATCAAACCCCGACTCTTCCGAAAGTCGGGGTTTTGCTATCAAAAATACATGAACAGATCGCATTTTATCATGCCGTTATAAAGCTTGCGCTTTTTTGCGGCCTGAGCGCCGAAGCAGCGCTCAAACTCCGTATGCGATGAGAGAAGGTAGAGCTTCCAGTTCTCCGTCTTTGCCCATGCAGCACCGAAAGAGCGGTAAAGGTGTTCGGCCTCCTGCTTTTCCATGATGCGCTCGCCGTAGGGTGGATTTGTGACGATGATGCCGCTTTCGGTTTTGCGCTCAAACTCGCATGCGTCCGCTTTTTCAAATCGGACAATGTCGGCAACGCCCGCTCTCTCGGCGTTTTCCCTTGCGATACGCAAAGCGGCCGGATCTATGTCCGTGCCGACTATGCGGTAGTCGCCGGAGAATTCTCTCGACTTGGCTTCCTCGGCGGCTTTTGCCCAGACGCTTTGATCCAGCGTTGTCCAGTCCATTGCCGAAAAGCTGCGATTTAAACCCGGAGCACGGTTTTTGGCAATAAGCGCCGCCTCGATGGGAATAGTTCCGCTGCCGCAGAACGGGTCACAGAAGTCCTCTCTGCCTCTGTAGCGTGAAAGCGTCACCATTGCGGCTGCCATGGTTTCCTTGAGCGGTGCGGCATTGTGTGCAGGGCGGTAGCCTCTTTTGTGAAGCCCTGCACCGGAGGTGTCAATGCACAGGGAAACGATGTCTTTCATTATCGAAAACTGTATCTGATAAGTTTCGGCATCCTCGGGAAACCACTCAATACCGTAAACACCGCCAAGCCGACGCACGACGGCTTTTTTTATTATCTTCTGGCAGTCGGACACCGAAAACAGCTTTGAGTTGAGGCTGTAGCCCTTGACGGGGAACGCTGCGTTTTTGGGAATGAGCTCCTCCCATGGCAGTGCCCTCGTTTTCTCGAAAAGCTCCTCAAAGCTTTCCGCACGGAAACGCCCAAGCTCGATTAAAACTCTCTCGCCGACACGGAGGTTTATGTTTGCGGCGGCAATCTCCTTTGCGCCGCCGGTGAAATACACACGGCCGTTTTCGTTTTTTATGTTCTGCATTTTGAGCCTCTTGAGTTCATCGGAAATCGGCCCCTCAAGCCCCAGCAGGCAGGGTACGCACAGTGTAAGATCGTTCATGATATTTCTCCTTTTAAGCTATAAGTTAAGGTACGAACTCATCTCATGTTCCATAAGCATTGGAGGAGTATCCGAACTCCGCCTCTGCAAAGATATTTTGCCCTTATT
>CAZFZW010000274.1:0-1300 GCA_964523465.1 uncultured Clostridium sp.
TTCAATTTCCTCCTAATCGATCAGTTCAATGGCATCCCAATCCTCCAGCGGCAGAGGAAAGTCCTCCAACGCATAAGTCAGGCCGGGATGGTGGACATACGGCTTTGCGCCGCCGTCCTCGGTCAGTTTCAAATTCGGGTGCTTCAAAATGTCATACTTGCGATCCATGACGGGCAGTTCGCCCCGGACGAACAGGATGCAGCGGTCATTGTCCAACGCCCTCACCTCGTCCGGTGTCATCAGTTCCCGTCCGGTCTGCTGATAGCTGACGCTGCTGGAGCCGTTGCGGCCTTTGGATACGCTGCGGTTTCGTGTGTCCAATGTCTCCTTGCCCAGCAGTTCGGAAATGTACTTAAAGGTGCTGACTTCGTTGCCGCCCAGATATAAGAGCGTATCCGCATTGCCGATCAGCCCCTCCCAATCGTCTTTGAACAGAGCCTTGAGCGCGGAGATGTTTTGCAGAACGATGGTAGACATGATATTGCGGCTTCGCATGGTAGCTTGCAGCTTGCCGAAGTCATCGGGGAGAGAGACATTGCAAAACTCGTCCATCATCATCCGCACGGGAACCGGCAGCGCCCCTTGATGCACCTTGTCAGCCTGATAATAGAGGGATTGGAACGCACAGGTATAGAGCATCCCGACAATGTAGTTAAAGGTGCTGTCATTATCGGGGATGATGGCGAATACTGCCTGCTTGCGCTCACCCATCTTTTCCAGTTCCAGATCGTCCTTTGCCGTTATGCGCTGAATGTCCGGCAGGATAAAGGCGGAGAGCCGCACGGCAGCGGAGATTAAAATACTTTTGGCAGTTTTGCCGGCCGCCTGCTTGTAAATCTTATATTCCCGCACGGCAATATGATTTGGTTCTTCCTCCTCCAACGCTTCAAACAGCAGATCCAGCGGAGACTGGTACTCGTCATCGTCCTCCCGTGCGCCGCCGTTTTCGATCATGTAGATGAGCATTTCAAAATTCTGCTCCTCCGGCGGTGCTTCGTGGATGAGGTAGAGGATGAGCGCCGTGTCCAGCGCGATCTCTGACCGCTCCCAAAAGGGATCGTTCTGCTGCGCGCCCTTTGGCGTGGTATTTTTAATGAAGTTGTTGACTAATTTCATCACATCCTTATCGTCCTTGATGTAGGCAAAGGCATTAAAGCTGTCCGAGTGGGACGGCTCGATCAGGTCAAATACCTTAATGACATAGCCCATCTGCACCAGCAGCGGCGCCACGGCCCGGAGCGTTTCCCCTTTCGGATCAGTCACCAAAAAGCTGCAATTCGCCTCCATCAGATTTGGCTTC
>CAZFZW010000275.1:0-1297 GCA_964523465.1 uncultured Clostridium sp.
TCGCTCTGTCGATCACCCCGTACATCAACTCATCGATTATCATGCAGCTCCTCTGCGTTGCTATTCCTCCCCTGGAGAGAATGGCAAAAGAGGAGGACGGTCAGAAGAAGATCGCATCCATCACAAGATATGTTACTGTTATCCTCGGTATCATCCAGAGCGTAGCGTACTATTTCTATATCAGGAGCGCAAATTACCTTTCAACAGATGCTAACGGCGCTGCTTACACAGGCTTCTGGGCTGTGTTCCAGGCAATTGTTATCATCCTCTGCTTCACAGCAGGTACTGCGCTTATCATGTGGCTCGGCGAGCAGATAAATGACAGAGGTATCGGCAATGGTATTTCGATAATCCTTTTCGCAGGTATCGTTTCGAGAATCCCCGCTCTTATCGCTCAGCTTTACAGCCCCACGTCCGGTTACTGGCAGTACAGCCTTGCACACAAAATCATCTCGATAATCGTCGGCGTTGTCCTCATTCTGATGGTCGCCTTCATTGTCTGGATGGATAATGCAGAGCGCAGAGTTCCTGTTCAGTATGCCAAGCGTGTTGTCGGCCGCAAGATGTACGGTGGCCAGAGCACCCATATTCCGATCAAGGTCAATATGTCCGGTGTTATGCCCGTCATTTTCGCAGGTTCGATTCTTTCCATTCCGCCCACAATTCAGATGTTCATTCCCTCCTCAAAGCTTGCTGACAGCAGCTTCTGGACCGGATTCTTCAATGTCTTCTCTTCGGATCACTGGGCTTACGGCATAATCTATTTCATTATGATCATTGCCTTTGCTTACTTCTATTCAAGCATCCAGTACAATCCCATCGAGATGGCACAGAACATCGCCAAGAACGGCGGTATGATCCCCGGTATTCGTACCGGCAGACCGACATCTGACTACATCGCAAGAATTATCTCGAGAATTACTCTTCTCGGAGCACTTCTTCTGAGCGTCGTCGCTATCTTCCCCATCCTGTTCTCGCAGATCACTACTCTGATCCTTGTCAACGGCATGGGACTCCAGAGCGGCATGAACATCTCGCTCGGCGGTACTTCAATAATCATTCTTGTAGGTGTTGCTCTTGAAACTGTCAAGCAGCTTGAGAGCCAGATGATGATGCGTCATTATAAGGGCTTCCTTGATTAAGCCCTGCCGCAATTAACGGCAAAAACGGAGGATAAGCATGATAGTGCTCAAGACAAGCAAAGAGCTCTCGCTGATGAGAGAGGCTTGCAGGATTTCTGCGGGAGCATTAAAAGTGGCAGGTGAGGCTGTCGAGCCGGGCGTTACTACCGCTCAGA
>CAZFZW010000276.1:0-1296 GCA_964523465.1 uncultured Clostridium sp.
TGAAAGGTTTTCTCGACTCGCTCGGTTCAACCGGCGTTGCGGTAAATCTCGACCCTGCAAACCTCGTTATGGTCACAGGTGATAACCCTGTAAAGGCAGTATACAATCTGCGTGATTACATAGTTCACACTCACGCCAAGGACGGCGTTCAGATGTTTTACAAAGACCCCGAAATAGTCTATGGCATAAAAAAAGATACGCTCATCACAGGCGACTCGTTCAAAGAAGTACCGTTGGGCGAGGGCAGCGTAAAATGGAGCGAATATCTCTCGGCTCTCAAGGACATCGGCTACACCGGATTTTTGACCATCGAGCGTGAAGTCGGCGAGAACCCCGAAAAAGATATAAGCAACGCAGTCAGCTTTCTTAAAAGCTTCACAGACTGACAAAGGAGGAAAAAGATGAAAACCTGTGTCAGCAGCTACAGCTTTCAGCCGCTGTTAAAAAGCGGAGAGTTATCTCAACTTCAGCTCATCAAAAAGGCCAAAGATATGGGATTTGACGGCATAGAGTTCACAGACCTGCTACCCGACAACGGACAAAGTGCCGAAGAATACGCAAAAATGCTCCGTGAGGAGAGCGAGCGTGTCGGAATACCGATAGTAAACTACACCATCGGCGCAGACCTGCTCAACCGCCCTCTCGACGAAGAATGCGAGCGACTTTGCAGACAGGTGGATATTGCCGAGATTTTGGGTGCAGGCGGTATGCGACACGATGCCGCATGGGGTTACAACGACGGCCGTGCCGCCTATCTCGGATTTGACGATGCCCTCCCGACCCTTATCGAGGGTTGTCGCAGAGTCACCGATTATGCAGCGAAAAAGGGCATAGTCACAATGGTTGAAAACCACGGGTATTTTGCACAGGACAGCGAAAGAGTCGAAAAGCTCGTTAATGCCGTCGCAGACAAAAACTTCGGTCTGCTCATAGACCTCGGCAATTTTGCCTGCGTAGATGACCCCTCCGACAAAGCGGTAGGCAAACTTGCACGATATGCAAAATTTGTCCACGCAAAGGATTTTCACATCAAAAACGGCAGCGAGCCGAACCCCGGCAGAGGGTACTTTATGAACAGAGGCGGCAACTATCTGCGAGGTGCGATAATAGGTCACGGCAACATTCCCGTGGCACAGTGCATCAACATACTTACAAACGCAGGATACGACAAATATATCAGCGTCGAATTTGAGGGCATTGAGGACAGTATAAAGGGAATCGAAATAGGCCTCGAGAACCTGAGAAGATATATCGATGCGGCAAAGTGAAGATAAACATAAGGCACGGTGCAAGTCG
>CAZFZW010000277.1:0-1281 GCA_964523465.1 uncultured Clostridium sp.
CCTTGAAATAGTTGTGATAGTAATATTCTAACCATATTATACTCGTTTCATACAATGAAGTCAACAGATACAAAAAAATCACATCGTAAAGTGAAATCCGAAATTCCAGTTTTTTAACCCCCAAATCTTAAAATCCGGAATTTACTCCTGCACATGGTTTTGATACAATCTCATATGGTTATCTGTCTGTTGGAAAGGATTACCATATGAATAAACATGATCAAAAACATTTAACCCTGTCCAACAGGACTTATATAGAACAGGAGCTGTTGCAAAAAAGTACATTTTCTTCTATTGCCAAAACACTTCACAAGGATCCGACAACGATTTCAAAAGAAGTAAAACGTTACTACAAAACAGTTCCTGCAAAGCACAGCTACCGCTGTTACATTTGCAAGCATTATAAGGATTGCGATTTAATGAGCAGGGAACTTCATTGCCCCGGCTATCAGAAAAATCCCCGTTACTGTTCCTTTTACTGTAAAAAATGTTACCGCAAAAACGTACCGGAAATCTGTCCTTATTTCCGACCATTTACCTGCGATAAAATCACCAAACCTCCTTATGTATGTAACTGCTGTGAGGAATATAAAAGCTGTCCTTTGGACAAGAAAATATATGATGCTGCTTATGCTCAAAGACAGTACGAAAAGAACCTTTATGATTCTCGCAAAGGCATTAACATGACTCCGGATGAACTGCAGGAACTCAACGACCTGATATCCCCGCTTATCCTAAAGGGACAGCCGTTAAGTCATATCTTTGCAGTACATGCTGACGAGATTCCGGTATGCCGAAGGACACTTTACAACTATCTTGACCAACGGGTTTTTCAAGCCAGAAACATTGATTTACCCCGTCGTGTCCGGTACAAAAAACGAAAGAAAAAATCCGAACCAAGAAAGAGTAAAAATCTTCAACAGACATATCGCAACAAACGTACCTATGTGGATTTTGAACGCTTTATGGAAGTTCATCCGGATACTGATGTTGTAGAAATGGATACTGTCAAAGGCGGACGTGACAAAGGAAAATGTCTTCTTACGTTCCTGTTTAGAAGCTGCAGTTTTATGATTGTAATTCTCATGCCGGACTGTACCCGGAAAAGTGTAATTAAAGCCATCAATGACCTCACAGAAGCTTTGGGAATCAGAACGTTTAAGAAATATTTCCCTGTAATTTTGACCGACAATGGCTCCGAATTTAAAAACCCTTGGGATATTGAAATGACGGAATCCGGAACCCGCAGAACCTATGTCTTCTACTGTGACCCTTATGTTT
>CAZFZW010000278.1:0-1243 GCA_964523465.1 uncultured Clostridium sp.
ACGCCGCCGTCAACGATTATCTTGCCGCTGTCGGCAGTCTCGAGCATATTTATGCAGCGCAGAAGTGTTGTCTTGCCACTGCCCGACGAGCCGATTATCGCAAGCACACTCTTTTCCTCAAGCGAAAAGCTGATACCCTTTAACACCTCGGCATCGCCAAAGGATTTTTTCAAGTCTTTAACTTCAAGTATAGCCATAATTAACCTCTGTAATAGTTAAGTTTCTTTTCTATCTTATTAAACAGGACAGTGAGAACTCCGCTGAAGATGAGATAGAATATAGCCGTATAGAACAGCGGCCAGATTATACCGTAGACTTTTACTATGTCCTGAGCCGCCATAATAAGCTCACCCACCGCTATAACACGAGCGAGAGATGTATCTTTAACGAGTGTTATAACCTCATTGCTCATCGGAGCCATGATGCGCTTAACGACCTGGAAAAGCACAACCTTGAAGAAAGTCTGCGACTTTGTAAGGCCGAGCACCTGACCTGCCTCATACTGACCGGCGGGTATACTCTCGATACCGCCACGATAAATCTCCGAAAAATATGCGGCATAGTTTATTATAAATGCCATAAGCACCGCCGCCATTCGACTCTTGAACGGTGTTCCGAACACAAGTCCCGGCACATAGAAAACAACCATGACCTGAAGCATCAGCGGCGTGCCTCGAATTATCCAGACAAAGCCTCGACAAATCCATTTCAGAGGCTTAAAGCGGCTCATTGAGCCTAAAGCTATCGGCAAGCCGAGCGGTATAGCTGCGGCGAGGGTGACAAAAAAGAGAATCAATGTCGTCTTAAATCCCTCAAGCAGCTGAGCGTTGACGCCGAGAAAATCCATTTATGTATCCTTCTTCCTTAGGTATTATCAATAGCGGACTATATTTTAAAACATATCGGAGGACACGGCAAGTCCTACCGAGAAAATCGGCAGGACTCGTCGTTTTAAATTTTAAAATTTCGTTTTACTGAGCGATGATTCTGCCGGAAAGGTTATACTTGTCGGCAAGCTTATCGAGAGTGCCGTCGTCATACAGTTCTTTGATAGCGGCGTTTATCTTTGCTGTGAGCACATCGTCGCCCTTTCTGATACCAACAGCATAAACCTCGGACGAATCGGCGGAAATTACGGGAACTATCATCAGGTCATCGTAATCGGTGCCGTCTCCTATGCTGCCTGCTGCGGTAACTGCATCGATAACAGCTATATCGGCAGTCTTGCTCTTAACTTCCATGA
>CAZFZW010000279.1:0-1231 GCA_964523465.1 uncultured Clostridium sp.
CACTGCCGCTTATCGGCACTGCCTCGCCGAGATAAGTCGGTTCGGGTTCGATTATACACATGACAAAATCCTTGCAGCGTGCAAGACTTTCACGCACGAAGTTATATATCGGTTTGCTGTACACACGCTTGTCCGCCGCCACGCCATAAGCCTCAATACCTAACTGCCTTGCGTTATAAACGGCACGGTAGAGGTGATATTTCTGTGTGACGACGACTGCACTCTTGACTTCAAATACATCCCTTGCACGGTACATTGATTCATATGTTGAAAATCCCGCATGGTCGAGAAAAACATCCTCGGGGTCTACGCCCTTGTCAACGGCGTACTGCTTCATATGGTTTACTTCATCGTATGATGCAGTCCCGTGGTCACCGCTTGCGAGTATCTTTTTGCCTGCGCCCGATTCATAAAGTTCAATGCCTGTTTCGGTTCTGTCCTCGAGCATATGACTCAGCGTTCCGTCTGAGTTTACTTTCGCACCGAGTACGAGTACGCAGTCCGTCTCAAGACCTGCCGCCTCGTCGGGAGTGAGAATATATTTGCTTGCACTTATCATCACTGCGGCGTTGACAGCACAGGGCACGAGCACGCAGACGGCAAGCACAGCGGCACAGATTATAACCACGGTTTTTCCGACACTTTTCTTTTTCATTTCGTCCTCCTACTTTAAAAGCGGAGCTTCGCCGCCCTCGACACGCACGGCGATTCTCGCAAAAGCCTTTGCTGCCGCACTCTGACGGGGGAGAGGCTCGCCCTTGACGGCGCAGTGAGAAACGGCCTGATCCTCGGGAACTATGCCTATAAGCTGAACGCACACGGCATCGATAACATCGTCAATATTCAAAAGCTTGCCTTTGCACACCGCCTTTTCGTCAAAACGGTTGATGACAAGTCTTATATCGGAGATTCCCTCACGGCGCATGGCGGCCGCTGTGAGGTTGACACTGCGAACGCACACGGCATCTGCTGTGGAGACAACGATACCTCTCTCGGCGGCGGCACACGCAAGCTCAAATCCCTCGCCCAGGCCTGCCGGAGCGTCAAAGAAGATATAGTCATATTCGTCGTCGAGTTTTGCGGCAAGGTCTTTCATGCCGGCTTTTGTGAGCGTATCATCGAGGCGCATGGGTGCTGTCATCAGGGACGGGCCACCGGCGGGAAGTGCCGCCTGCGTCGGCTCACAGCTGCCGCCGATAACATTGCCCCAGTCAAAGAGCACATCCTTTTG
>CAZFZW010000280.1:0-1231 GCA_964523465.1 uncultured Clostridium sp.
CACTGCCGCTTATCGGCACTGCCTCGCCGAGATAAGTCGGTTCGGGTTCGATTATGCACATTACAAAATCCTTGCAGCGTGCAAGACTTTCACGCACGAAGTTGTATATCGGTTTGCCGTACATACGCTTGTCCGCCGCCACGCCGTAAGCCTCAATACCTAACTGCCTTGCGTTATAAATGGCACGGTAGAGGTGATATTTCTGTGTGACGACGACGGCACTCTTGACTTCAAATACATCCCTTGCACGGTACATGGATTCATATGTTGAAAAGCCTGCATGGTCGAGAAAAACATCCTCGGGGTCAACACCCTTGTCAACAGCGTACTGCTTCATATGGTTTACTTCATCGTATGATGCAGTCCCGTGGTCGCCGCTTGCGAGTATCTTTTGGCCTGCGCCCGATTCATAAAGTTCAATGCCTGTTTCGGTTCTGTCCTCGAGCATATGACTCAGCGTTCCGTCTGAGTTTACTTTCGCACCGAGTACGAGTACGCAGTCCGTCTCAAGACCTGCCGCCTCGTCGGGAGTGAGAATATATTTGCTTGCACTTATCATCACTGCGGCGTTGACAGCACAGGGCACGAGCACGCAGACGGCAAGCACAGCGGCACAGATTATAACCACGGTTTTTCCGACACTTTTCTTTTTCATTTCGTCCTCCTACTTTAAAAGCGGAGCTTCGCCGCCCTCGACACGCACGGCGATTCTCGCAAAAGCCTTTGCTGCCGCACTCTGACGGGGGAGAGGCTCGCCCTTGACGGCGCAGTGAGAAACGGCCTGATCCTCGGGAACTATGCCTATAAGCTGAACGCACACGGCATCGATAACATCGTCAATATTCAAAAGCTTGCCTTTGCACACCGCCTTTTCGTCAAAACGGTTGATGACAAGTCTTATATCGGAGATTCCCTCACGGCGCATGGCGGCCGCTGTGAGGTTGACACTGCGAACGCACACGGCATCTGCTGTGGAGACAACGATACCTCTCTCGGCGGCGGCACACGCAAGCTCAAATCCCTCGCCCAGGCCTGCCGGAGCATCAAAGAAGATATAGTCATATTCGTCATCGAGTTTTGCAGCAAGTTCTTTCATGCCGTCTTTTGTGAGCGTATCATCGAGGCGCATGGGTGCCGTCATCAGGGACGGGCCACCGGCGGGAAGTGCCGCCTGCTTCGGCTCACAGCTGCCGCCGATAACATTGCCCCAGTCAAAGAGCACATCCTTTTG
>CAZFZW010000281.1:0-1218 GCA_964523465.1 uncultured Clostridium sp.
TATACGAAAACGGAAGATAGAAGTCAAGAAAAAGAATGAATCGTTCAAAAAAATTCAAATTTGATTTATGACTTTGACGAACTTACTGCCTTTTTCGTCATACTATGTCCACACCCGTGTAATAATGCTTGATTATTTCCTGCCAGTCAGAGCCTTGCCGTGCCATATAGTCCGCACCGTATTGGCTCATGCCGACACCGTGGCCGTAGCCCTTTGTGGTGATTTGAAAATCCTCTCCCGTGCATTTTATCTCGAAGCAGGCACTTCGCAGTCCCAACAGTTCACGCACCTTTGTACCAGTGAATTCCTTTTTGCCTATGACTGCCGAGACTGTATAGCCACTGTCGGCGGATTCCGTCTTTGTGATCCACTCGGAACAGTCACCGTCAAGTTGAGCACCCGAGCCTGAAAACGCTTTTTTGAATTCGTCGGCAGTCAGGGTGACGGTAACGGAGTAGTCGGGTGAGAGACGGTCTCCGGCACTCGTGACGCTTTTGAGGTAAGCGACATCCTTGCCCCAGACCTCCTCGGCACTGTAAGTTTGTCCCGAGCTTATGGCATGAAATGCGGCGGTTATCACTTCGCCGTCATACACTATCTTTTTGCCGAAAACATCCTTTACCGCCTGCTCGATTTTTTCTTCGTAGTTCTCGTATTTGTCGCCCCATTTCTCTTTCCTTGCCGCCTTGTCGAGATAACCCTGATGCACGGCACTGTCGTCCGTTATATCCGCACCACCGAGGGACGGGTCGGCGTTCTCACGCTTTTTGACGGCATAGGTGTAGCAAACTGCCGCCTGGGCACGCAATGCCTGAGAATGATATGTGGGCGGCATTTCGGCGGCCACCGCCCCGACAACATATTCAAACATATTTATTTCGTTTATCTTCTTCGTCGAAGAAGACAGTACAAGAATAGAGTCGCCGCTGTCCGCTTTTTCGGCAGTCTGTGAGCTGTTCGGCGTTTCGCTTCTTTCTCCGCCCATTGCCGCAAGAGGACAGACTAACAGCACCGCAATGAGAATGATGAATAAAAATCCTCTGTTTTTCATATTTTTATACCTCCCGAGTCCTCTTAACTTGACTTTTAACGCTCTTTTGGTGTAAAATAATAAATCTAAATAATTTGCTTTCGAGAAAGGAGAATAAAGCCCGATGGCAAAATATATATCCTCCATTCCGCAGGACGCCCTTAAAAGCTTATGCGGCGAGATAAACA
>CAZFZW010000282.1:0-1206 GCA_964523465.1 uncultured Clostridium sp.
AAAACAGTCCGGTGGACTGTTTTTAGCTGCGAAGTGTGAGGCGGGTACTGCTGCGGAGCAGCGGTCGCCGAGCACGCAAGGCGGCGCAGCCGCCTGTATATCCTGCAATGTGCTGAGTAAAAGTTTTGATAACTTGAACTTTCAGTGTTTGACAGTTTTTGCCTGTGCCGGAGCAAAGTCCGTTTTATTGGACACCGACTGATGTATAATGATGACAGAAAGCAAGAGAAGTTCTCAAAGGAGGAACACAAAATGTCATTCAAAATCGGATTCACGGCAGAGCACGCCGAAAAAAGAGCGGCACAGGTTGAGTGTGAAGTACCGCCTGCTCAGAAAAAAACCTGCAGGTCAGTGGTTCAGGTGTATTTTGCACAGCGTAACATGACACTTGCATATTATAACGATAAATTTGACCTTAATTGCGGCGACCTTGTCTATGTGGACGGCAAGCTCGAGGGTATGCGTGGCAGAGTGACCGATGTTAATTATAACTTCAAGATAAAGCTCTCCGATTACAAGCGTGTTATCGCTGTTGCGGATACTGCGGTTAAAGGCAAATTTTTTATGGCGGGCAGCCATTTCGTGACATTCGACAGAACTGTTCTGTCGGCTCAAAAGGTTGTCACATGGTTCAAAGCACCTGCAAACGAAGATGATGAATTTGTCTGCGGCGGTGACGGCGATTCATTTTACCTTGATAACCTCAGTGGTATGAATGTGAGCAAGGCCATAGCGGAGCGTGGATACGATTACTATGCCGAGAACAGGGTCAGATATATCAGCATCGACGGCAAAAAGGGTTATGCGATAGTTGAGGGCAGCGAAAATTATGAGGTGGAGTTTGAATATGATAAAGGCGAGATAAGTGCCCTTGTGTGCTCCTGTTTTTGCAGCTACAACTGCAAGCATGAGGTTGCCGCAATGTTGCAGCTCAAAGAGACCCTCAAGCTGATAGAAGAACACTATGCCGACGAATATGAACGCACAGGGTACTTTGCCGCAGTGAATAAAAGTACACTGTTCAACTTTGCCATAGAAGGCAAGGAAACGGGCAGCTTTACGCTGTGAACAAAATACAATACCGCCCGTCTTAATTTCGCTTGAATGACGGGCGGTATAATGCTATAATGTCCTCGAGGACTTTACGGCTTTTGCCGTTTTATAAATTCAAGGGAGGACTACAATGAAAATTACATTTATGGGTGC
>CAZFZW010000283.1:0-1202 GCA_964523465.1 uncultured Clostridium sp.
AGAGGTTCGATGTGGTGATGCCCGACGGAACGGAAACTACCTACGGCAGGATTGAGAGAAACAACTGCATATGGGATGAGGAATTCCAGGTTTTTACGCTGACTTCCGATGTGGAGGAATACTCCACACGCAGTGAAGATATTTCACTGGACTACGAATTTTATCATTCCCACATTATGCCGTTGGAGTGTGGCTATGATTACAGAACAAAAATCATCCCAAGGGATATTAATATCTGGATTTCCAGACTGTTCCTTGGGGATTCGGACGGCTTTTCCATTCTGTATTACCAGGATGTGGACAGCCTGATCTATTGGGCGAACCAGGCGGCGTATCGTTGGAAACTGCGAGGAATGTGTATGTGGTCCCTTGGGCAGGAAGATATGCGTGTGTGGGAATGGCTGCCCAAACAAACTGAATAACGGCTTTAAGGGTATCTGCCAATGTGGTGGGTGCCCTTTTTGTATACAAAAAATTATGAAAGCGAGGATTTTACTATGAAGGATTTATGGAACACCATTCAAATCATTTTTACTGCCCTTGGCGGTTGGCTCGGTTGGTTCTTGGGAGGCTTTGACGGTCTTCTGTATGCACTGGTGGCGTTCGTGGTTGTGGACTATATCACGGGAGTTATGTGTGCCATTGCAGATAAGAACTTGTCCAGTTCGGTCGGTTTCAAAGGCATTTGCCGTAAGGTGCTGATTTTCACTTTGGTGGGCATTGCACACATTATGGACATCAATGTCATCGGTGACGGCAGTGTACTCAGAACGGCGGTTATTTTCTTCTATCTTTCAAACGAAGGTGTAAGCCTTTTGGAAAACGCATCCCATTTGGGATTGCCTGTTCCTGAGAAGATGAAGGATATCTTGGAACAACTTCACAACCGTGCAGAAAATACAGAAAGCGAGGATAACTGAAATGAATTTGCAAAAACTTATTTTAACGGAAAACGCTTGCTACAAAGCAGGTAAAACCATAACAGTCAAAGGCATTATGGTACATTCCACAGGTGCTAATAACCCTAATTTGAAACGCTATGTGGGTCCAGATGATGGATTGCTTGGTGAAAATCAGTACGGCAATCACTGGAATACTTATCATCCCGGTGGCAGAGAGGTCTGTGTTCATGCCTTTATCGGCAAGCTGGCTGACGGCACTATCGCAACCTATCAGACACTCCCTTGGAATCATCGTGGTTG
>CAZFZW010000284.1:0-1200 GCA_964523465.1 uncultured Clostridium sp.
CAATCGATAGAAAAGTATCTTACCCATATTGCAACGCATCCGGTAACACTGCTCCTTTGTGGAAGTGTAAGGACTCGATCGCGAATTTTTTCATTACCTTATATTCTATGCCGCTTCTTTCAAATGTTGCCCCAAATTTTGTTTATTACTGTTATTTTTTTCAGGCGTTCCCATAACCGCCCAACGTTTTTTCCAATTTTTATTCAAAAAATTCTACCGGATTGACAGGCGTTCCGTCCTTATCCAGTTCAAAATAAAGGTTGCTTCCCTCCACAGAGAAATACTTGGTCGGCTCGCTGATATATCCTAACACATGTCCTGACTCCACATAATCTCCTACTTCAAAATTCAGTTCTTTCAACTGACCATAGATTGCCTGATAGCCATCTCCCAAATCCACAGTCATGGTGCAGCCGGTTACCTCATCATTTTCAATGGACGTAACCTTGCCTTTTGCCACAGAGTAGACTTTGTCATTCACATCGCCCTCAATAATGACTGCCGGGTTATATTTGTATTGATCCAGCGTAGGAAAATATACGGTAGAATCCATGCTGTAATTAATAATTACGTTTCCCTCCATCGGCCAAAGGATACCATTTTCCGGTGCAAAGTGCAGTGTTTTTGTCTGGGAGGCGGCAGTCTGTTGTACCGGAGATTTCTCTGTATTCGCTGCATTCTCCACTTTTTCGGTCACATCGGTTTCTTCCGGTTTTATTTCTTCTTCCAACCCGGCCACTTCCGTGTTTTCTGCCACAACAGACTCTTCTGTCTTTTTCGGTGGAATAAGACCAGAGGCTTCTGCAGCTTCCTGTTCTGTGTCCATATCTCCGGCGGCAACCTCCTCCGTCTGTGCGGTCTCCTGGTTCATTTCCTCCGCCAGCTCTGATTCGAGCTGCTCCCGCTCTTTTTCCTGGGTACTGCTGTAGTATACAGTTGTTCCGATTGCGGCGATTACCACCAATGCGCCTGCGATTGCATATTGTTTCCGCCTTAATGCGGCGGTCCATTCCTTCTTTTTCATAGCATTTCACCATCCATCGTTTATTTTTAACTATATTGTTGCCTGATTTGGATGGTTTATACCGATTCTCACGTGAAAATTTGACGTTATAATTTATTTTTTTCTATATATTCACTGCTTCCAATCAGAACCGCTCACTGGCTGAGCGGTTCGTACACGCGCCATGCAGTAGAACT
>CAZFZW010000285.1:0-1196 GCA_964523465.1 uncultured Clostridium sp.
ATGAGTTCATCGGCAGTGATGTCCGTTGCAGATGCAGCAGTCACACCGATTTCCGCACCACCTTCAGATGCAAGCAGACCCAAAGGCTGACCTACACCGGTACCGTTGAGGAAGGCATCCTCTTCCGCATTGGCGAGAGCCTTTGCAAACTGACGGAGAATGTACTTCTCAAGACCGAATGCATTGTCATACAGAAGTTCCTCAGTTACCTTCACAGCAACATGAAGCTTGTGGGCATCCAAATTGATCTGGGCGAACTTCGCATCACCCCAGGTGAGTTCCTCACCTTCGTCAATCCACGCTGCCGCAGGCTTAGTGGCTGCAATGTTGATTTTACGCTCACCACTGGTAGTGATGGTATGACCGAGCTTACGGAAGATATTTTCTTCCTCCAATGCCTCAATCAAACGGGTATCGTACTCTTCGGGAACAAGGTAACCGCCATCGGCATCAACGCCCTCCTGGAGAACATTGGACACATTGCGGAAGTTGGTACGGAGTGCCTTAAGCATACCGTCCTTGTAGGCATCAGAAGCACGTCCTGTCTTAGGCTTCTGGTCATGTGCGGAATTGCCATTCATAGGCTTTTCCGTAATCGGAGCAGAAGTAGGTTTGGAAAGCTGTGCATCCATAGCTGCCATAGCCTCCATACGCTCGATTTCAGCACCGTAGTCCTGAACCTTCTTCTCCATCTGTGCATAGGTCTTTGCATCCTCATCGGAAAGCAGACCGTCCTTGTCGCGCTTGGTTTCCACAAATGCCTTTGCAGCCTGCCAAGCCTGGTTACGCTTTTCGCGCAGTTCATTAATCGTCATAATAAATTACCTCCAATTTTTGATAAGATTTAGCCTTGCCATAAGGTCATCGGCTTTGGTTTTACGGGTTGGTTCGGACTTGATTGCACACTTGGCGGCAACCTTGTCCATAAGAGAATTGACCACATTTGCCTTGGAATAAAGCATGGAAACCGCAGGTGGCTCCATATCCTCGGCACTGCCCGAACGCTGCATGATTTCATCTGCAAAGCCGAGTTCCACGGCCTTGTTTGCATCCATCCATGTTTCAGCGTCCATAAGGTGTGACAGCTTTGTGCGGGACAATCCTGTCTTGATTTCATAGGCATTGATGATGGAATCCTTCACGCTTGCCAGCATTTCGATGGCTTTCTGCATTTCCGCAGAATCACCGAAAGCAAC
>CAZFZW010000286.1:0-1194 GCA_964523465.1 uncultured Clostridium sp.
GCAGTCCGTTCACCGCACCGATAACAAGACAGCAGGCTATTGTTATTATAACCGTGAGAATCGGGTTTAGTTGCAGTCTCGTCATAAGCGTGGCACTTATCATACACGACATGCCTGCCACCGAGCCTATCGAAAGGTCTATGCCTGCGGTTATCAGCACATACGACTGACCGATACCGATTATCAATATCGGCGCTACCTGACGCAGAAGATTCGTGATATTGGCAGAAGAAAAGAACAGCGGATTTATCAATGCAAAGGCTATTACCATAATGACAAGTGCGACAAAAACCGAGATCACCTGTCCCATGCCCTTTGAAGAAAAGATTCTTTTTAACATTCAACCGCCTCCGTGCGAAACTTCGTTGCAAGCTCCATTATTTTTTCCTGCGTAGCTTCTGCCCTTTTAAGCTCACCTGTTATCCGCCCCGAGCACATAACTATTATCCTGTCACTCATACCGAGTACCTCGGGCAATTCAGACGAGACGAACATAACTCCGATGCCGCTTTTCTTGAGCTTGTTCATAAGATTATATATCTCGACTTTCGCCGCAACATCTATTCCCCTCGTCGGTTCATCGAATATGACTACCTTTGCATCCCTCATCAGCCACTTGCCGACCACAATCTTCTGCTGATTACCGCCCGAAAGATTTTTGGCGGCAGTTTCGAGAGACGGAGTTTTTATTCTAAGCTCCTTTACCGCTTTATTCGCCATATCATGCTCTTTTTTTGAACTGATAATGCCCACGGGGTTTGAAAGCGTGTCAAGATTTGCTATGGCAACATTCTCTCTGACCCCAAGTTCAATGAGAAGTCCGTCCTTTTTTCTGTCCTCCGGAGCACAGACTATCCCTGCTTTTATCGCCTCACGGGGATTTTTGAGTTTCACGCTTTTGTCATACACTATCACTTCTCCTGCGGTTATTTTATCTGCACCCGAAAGTGCTCTGACAAGTTCTGTTCTTCCTGCACCCACAAGACCCGCAAATCCCACTATTTCACCGGCGGACAGGTCAAAGGAAATATTCTGAACTTCGTTTGAAGATATGCCCTTTACCTCCATTATTTTCTTGCCGATTTTCGTCTGCTCGTGGGGATATTTTTCGGTTATCTCACGCCCTACCATAAGAGCTATAAGCTCGGGGATCGTGGTGTCGGAGAAGTTTAAGGTTTTAATATGTCTGCCGTC
>CAZFZW010000287.1:0-1183 GCA_964523465.1 uncultured Clostridium sp.
CCGCAGGCAACATTTGCCGACGAGATATATTTTATCACTTCGTCATCAAGTCCCAGCTTATAATTGCCGAAACTCTCACCGAGATCACAGTTCAAATCTATTTTATTCATTCTGCTCACCTTAGTCAATATTTTAGCTCAACATTTTTTATATCGGTAATAAGCATATGTCCCGGAGAATGGGTTATAGCTATTGGCGGCTTAGTGCTCATCAACGCTGACTGCGGAGTTACGCCGCACGGCCAGAATACGGGAACTTCGCCGTCATTTATCGTGACCGCATCACCGAAATCGGGTTTTGAAATATCCTCAATACCGATAACCGACGGGTCTCCGATATGTATGGGAGCACCGTGAACCCGTGGCATTGCCGCAGTTGCGGCGACAGCTGTAACTATTTTGTCATAAGGCAGAGGGCGCATACTGACGACCATTTTTCCGTGGAAAATCCCCGCAGGCTCGCACTCGATATTTGTAAGATACATCGGAACATTTCTTCCCTGTTCAATATGTCTTATCGGGACATTGGCGGCAATAAGCTCCGACTCAAACGAAAAGCTGCATCCGATAAGAAAGCTCACGAAATCGTCTCTCCACAGATGTTCAACGCTCGTGTATTCGCCGGTCATAACACCGTTTTCATACACTCGGTATTTCGGAATATCGTTTGCGATATCTGCACCGGGCGCAATTTTCTTGAGGAATCTCGAGCCGACATCACTCACCTCGAGTATCGGACAGGGTCTGGGGTTGCGCTGTGCGAAAAGCAGAAAGTCATAAGCGAGGTCTTTCGGAAGCACGCAGAGATTCGCCTGTGCGTAACCGCCGCACATTCCCGAGGTGTTCCGGGTTATCTCACCCTGCCTTATAAGCTGTCTTACCTGCTTTGGGCTCATGGAAGAATAGTCCATTTGTACTCCTCCTCAAAAAGATTTTATCGCCGTATCGGCTCTGAGTATCCTGTATTGCAGTTTTTTGAGCTGTCTGTTCGCCTGCTCAATCTGTTTTCTGGCAAATTTCAAGTCCGTCTGTTCAAAACGCAGGCTGTCGCCCGGACGAAGTTGAGCCAAAACAGGCAAATCGGCTGAAATCACCGTGGCTATTTTGGCATAGCCGCCCGTCGTTTGACGGTCTGCAAGCATAATTATCGGTCTGCCCGACGACGGTATCTGCACCGAGCCTGC
>CAZFZW010000288.1:0-1175 GCA_964523465.1 uncultured Clostridium sp.
AGCTCTACTGCGGCTCGGATGCTGTCGCCGTCCTGATTTAACAACAGCAGTCGTGAAGTGCCGCCGACACAGAAAATCATACGCTTTCTGCGTTCGGGGTCGTCGTCCTCGCTCAGATATCGTCTCAAAAGCATTTCTTCCGCATCGTTGAGCAGGCTCTGGACATCATTGCCGTAAAGTGCTTTGAGTATCTTCCTGTCCATGGACAGTGCTTCTGTTATAGCGCAGATGAACGTATAAGTATCTGTGAACGCCTTGTCGGCAAAATCCGCTCTGCCGAGTATATCCTCCACCGCTTTGCGGCACACCTGTCTGTGCAGATTCTCAATCGTTTCATAGTGGGTATAAAATGTGGTTTTGTTTATCATCGCCGCACGGCAAAGTTCGTTGACCTTGACGGGGTTTTGCGACTTCATTTTAAGGTCGATGTAAGTTTGCTCGATAAGTTTTTCGGTCTTTATGAACCTCAAATCGTTTTTGTTTGCCAAAAATAAACAACTCTTTTCCGTTTTTGTTGCTTATATTACCATTTTTAGAAAATCGTCCGTTGAATAAGCAACTACTGTTGGTTATAATATATCAGATAGTCTGATTTATTACAAGAGGGGGTTGGGAAATGGCAGACAAAAATCACACCGTTTATCTCATGCTTACGGATTACCCCGACAAGGTTTCCCGCACTATTAAAAAAATCGGTTTTTGGGAATACTCCCATGTTTCGATAAGCACCGATGCACACTACCCGAAATTTTTCAGTTTCATGGGCAAGCGTGGTTTTATGACAGAGGACTTCGACCTGCACCCGACCTACAAAGGCATCGATGTGCCGTGTGCGCTCTTTGCGCTGCCCGTGAGCGATACTGAATTTCAAAATGTCGAATCCTGCCTTGCTAAAATGACGGCAAATGCAGATAAATATAAATACAGCTACTTCGGACTTGTTTTGCTGTATCTGAGAATAATCCCCAAGCAACGGTACAGCGACACCTGCGTAGGTTTTGTGTCCAGAACCCTCAAAGAGCATACTACACTCTCCTACGGACGGCACAGGAAGTTCTACAGCCCGAATGAAGTCAAGTCTTATTTTATAAACCAACTGGTTTTTGAAGGCCCGCTGAGAGTTCTGCTCCAACGGGGACGAATATAAATAATCCGCCTGAAAGATTTCACCTCTC
>CAZFZW010000289.1:0-1169 GCA_964523465.1 uncultured Clostridium sp.
TGCCAGAAAACGAAGTTGAAAGCTTTGCAAAAAACAGCGACTATGACGGCTTCAATGTCACGATTCCATATAAACGCACCATTATGCCCTTTTGCAGCTATATCAGTCCCGAGGCACAAAAAATCGGCAGTGTAAACACGGTAGTCAGAACCCCCAACGGTCTGCACGGCTACAACACAGATTACTTTGGCTTCAAAGCTCTTGCACAACGGGCAAAAATATGCTTTAATAATAAGAGCGTTGTCATCCTCGGCAGCGGCGGTACAGCCTTGACGGCAAGAGCGGTTGCATCGGACTCGGGGGCAAAGAGCATAAAAACCGTCTCGCGCTCGGGAGAATACAATTACTCTAACCTTGATGCGGTCTCGGACTGCGAGGTACTGATAAACACAACGCCCGTCGGAATGTATCCGAACAACGGCTTATCGGCGGTAAATCTCGACATTTTCGAAAAATGCGAGGCAGTGCTCGATGTTATTTACAATCCGCTGAGAACCGAGCTTATCATGCAGGCTCAGCAGCGTGGACTTAAATGCTCGGGCGGTCTGTATATGCTCGTAGCACAGGCAGCACAAAGCGCAAAGTATTTTTGCCACGCCGACATTGGTGAAAGCAAAATCGAAGAGGTTTTTAAAAACCTCACACTCGGCGTTCAAAATATTGTTCTTATCGGTATGCCCGGCTGCGGCAAAACCACAGTTGCAACCGAGCTTGCGACTTTGAGTGGCAGACAGGTCATTGACACGGATGCCGAAATAGAGAAAAATGCGGGAATGACCATACCCGAAATATTCAAAAAATACGGCGAAGAGCATTTCAGAACTCTCGAAAGCGAGGTAATCGCAGAAGTTGCGAAAGAAAAGGGTCTGATAATCGCAACCGGCGGCGGCGCAGTGCTCAGAGAAGAAAATCGAAAGGTACTTCATTCAAACGGCAAAATATATTACATCAAGCGTGAGCTTACCGACCTTTCATGCGAGGGCAGACCGCTTTCCGTTGACACGGATGCACTCCAGCGGATGTTCGCCGTGCGTGACCCGATTTACTCCGACTGCTGTGATGCAGTCGTTTCAAACGACTTATCCCCTGTGCAAACGGCACAGCGGATAATGGATGAGCTCGGCTCGTCCGATATATAGGAGATAGATTTAGGCAAGGCGCAGTGGAAA
>CAZFZW010000290.1:0-1162 GCA_964523465.1 uncultured Clostridium sp.
TGTTTGCATCGGATGAATACAGCCTTTTGAGCATACGCCTTGAGACGGGCAGAACTCATCAGATAAGAGTACATTTTGCCTCGCTCGGCTCGCCGCTTGCGGGGGATGATATGTACGGCGCACCCGAAAAGGAGATTGGACATCATCTGTTGCATTGTGTCGAATGTGAGTTCTCCCATCCGGCTACGGGTGAGAAAGTAAGCCTTTATGCAACGCCGCCCGAGGACTTCACGGAGTTCTGCAAAGGGTTCATACCTGTGGATAAACTGAATGAAATATTCAAAATATGCTGAATATACTGCATATTTTCCGCTAAAATGTGAAAAAACGCAGGATTTATGAAAAAATATTCAAAAAACGCTTGCATTTTAAAAATAAGGTGCTATAATACATTCATCAAATCCAAACAGGAGGCAAACAACAATGAAAAAGATTACCAAGATGATCGCCCTCGTACTTGCCCTTGCGTGCATCTGCACCGCATTCGCAGCCTGCGGCGGAAATAAGGATGACGACAATAACACAAAGGCTCCGGCAGTCAAGGTCGTTGAGTTCGACCTTACCGATGAGCAGTATGCTTTCGGTGTTGACAAGGATCAGCCTGAGCTTCTCAATCAGGTCAACGACATAATCAAGCAGATGAAGAGCGACGGTACTTTCGAGGCTATATGCAACAAGTACTTCGGCGACGGCGAGCCTACCGCTGTCAAGTCCGCTGAGTATGATGAGAGCAAGAATCAGCTCGTTGTTGCCACAAACGCCGCTTTCGAGCCGTTTGAGTACACAAAGGGCGAGGATTACTACGGAATCGATATGGAAATGGCAGCTTACATTGCCGAGAAGCTCGGCAAGGAGCTTGTTATCAACAACATGGACTTCAACGCAGTTTGCCTTTCCGTCGGTCAGCACAAGTGCGACATTGCAATGGCAGGTCTTACCATTAGCGAAGAGCGTAAGGAGTATGTGACCTTCACCGATTCTTACTATTCGGCTTCCCAGAGAGTCGTCGTCAAGGGTACCGATACCACATTTGACGCTTGCCAGAGTGCACAGGATGTTATTGACATCCTCAACGCCCTCGGCGCAGACAAGAAGATCGGCTGCCAACAGGGCACAACCGCTCAGTCCTATATCGAGGGCAGCAAAGACCTTGACTTTGCAG
>CAZFZW010000291.1:0-1158 GCA_964523465.1 uncultured Clostridium sp.
TTCAGATATACCTGCTTTTGTCACGCTGATTTTAAATATATTTTTATCCTTTTTGGCGTTTGTTATTGTAAAAATCCGCTTTTCGTCGTATACTATACTATGTGTGGGTGCATTTTGTGCCCGTGTTTAAATTCAGTAAAAAACTGCTGCAAAGCTTTTGAAAGGAAGTAGAATTTATGCTGCTTAATTTGAAGAAAAGAGAGGACTGTGCATTTGACGAAATATCCCTCGGCGAAATAATGCTCAGACTCGATCCCGGTTCGGGAAGAATAAAGAACAGCCGCAATTTTGCTGTCTGGGAGGGCGGCGGAGAATACAATGTCGCCAGAGGACTTCGCCGTTGCTTCGGCCTGCGTACCGCCGTTGTTACCGCTCTTGCCGATAATGAGGTCGGCAGACTTGTTGAGGACCTTATTCTTCAGGGCGGCGTGGACACTTCTTTTATCAAGTGGATGAATTATGACGGTATCGGCAGAAATGTCAGAAACGGTCTCAACTTCACCGAGAGAGGATATGGCATCAGAGGTGCGGTCGGCGTGTCCGACAGAGGCAACACCGCTGCGTCTCAGCTCAAGGCAGAGGACATCGACTGGGACTATATCTTCGGCACCCTCGGCGTTCGCTGGCTGCATACGGGCGGAATTTACGCAGCTCTCTCCGAGACAAGCGCACAGACTGTCATTGCCGCAGTCAAGAAGGCAAAGGAGTATGGCACTATAGTCTCCTACGACCTCAATTACCGCCCCTCGCTCTGGAAGGGTATCGGCGGTCAGGAAAAGGCACAGGAAGTCAACCGTGAGATTGCAAAGTATATCGATGTTATGATAGGCAACGAAGAGGACTTCACCGCCTGCCTCGGTCTTGAGGTCGAGGGCAACGATGCTTCTCTCAAAAAGCTCAATGTTGACGGTTACTGCAAGATGATTGAAAACGCTGTCAAGGTTTATCCGAATTTCAAGGTGGTCGCAACTACGCTTAGAACAGTCAAGACCGCAACTGTCAATGACTGGAGTGCAATCTGCTGGGCAGACGGTAAGCTCTATGAGGGCATGAAGCTCGACTCTCTTGAGATATTCGACCGTGTCGGCGGCGGCGATTCGTTCGCATCGGGTCTTATTTACGGCCTTATGGAGACGGGCGATGCACAAAAGGCGGTCA
>CAZFZW010000292.1:0-1156 GCA_964523465.1 uncultured Clostridium sp.
ATTTTCACATTTTTCTTTTCAATTTTAATTGTATTCATATTTACCTCTTTTTTTTATATTATAAACAAAAAGGAAAGTTTTGTAAAGAAATAAAACTTATATTAAAAAAATTAATCGATATGATTATTGAAAAAAGAAATATTCTATTATATAATAGTTATAGAATTGAAAATGTTATGGAGAGAAAAAATGTTTTTATATCATGGAAGTAATTTAATAGTAGATAGTCCTAAATTAATTAAACAAAATAGATTTTTAGATTTTGGTCATGGGTTTTATACCACTTTAAATAAAGGGCAAGCAGAAAATTTTGCAATTAAAGTTAGCTCAAGAAGAGGTGGTAAACCAATTTTAAATACATATTCTTTGATAGATATAGAAGGTTTAAAAGTAAAAGAATTTTTGTTACCAGATGAAGAATGGTTGGATTTTGTAACTAAGAATCGTAAAGGGCTATTAGAAAATATTGAATATGATTTAATAATTGGTCCAGTTGCAAATGATGATGTATATAAAACAATTGAACTATTTGATTCTTCTCTTTTAACTAAAGAACAAGCATTAAGTGCTTTAAAGGTGAAAAAGTTATATAATCAATATGTTTTTACAACTGCTAAAACTTTGAAATGCTTAAAATATATTAGCTCAAGTGAGGTTTAATTATGGATCAACAATTTAATACTTTATTAAGTATTGTTATAGTTCCTCAAGTAATAGATTTAATTTTAGAAAAAGATGGAATAAGTGATATAGATGCAATTGATAAATTTTATCATTCTAAAGTGTATAAATTGTTATCAATTGAAGATACAAAAATATGGCATTATAGTCCTTTAACAATTTATAATATGTATAAAAGTGAAAAAGAGACAGGAGAAATTGAGTTTCCGGAGGGAATATGAGTAAAGAATTACCATTTATAATTTATTGCATAGAAGAATATAAAAATCAAAAAGGAATGAAAGGGAATGAAGTAGTTGATTTGTTTAATAAATATTCAGTCTTTGATTATATTAAAACTTTTTATGAAACACTTCATATTAATGGAAAAAAGTATATTGTAAATGATATAGCCTCTTTAATAGAAGAAAGAATTAGATTAACTGATAAGTAAACACGCTTGTCAGTTTTTATTTATATAAAAACTTAAAATCAT
>CAZFZW010000293.1:0-1153 GCA_964523465.1 uncultured Clostridium sp.
GCCGCAAACGGGACATTTTAACAATCCCGTCAATAAATGCGTCCTATCTTTTCCATAAACTGAAGTAAATTTTCTTCCTGTCGCCTTTCGTTTTTCGCGCGCTTTAATCCACAATTCTTCACTTATTATCGCCTCATGAACACCATTTACAATTATGTAATCGTCCGCATAAACACGCTTTTGCTTATTCTTTTGCCCTTTTACTTTTTCAAGCGTTCTTCTACCATATGCGATTTGTCCGCAATAAACGGGGTTTTCTAAAATCATTTTGATACAATGCGAATTCCATTCTTCTTTTCTCATTTTAACTCGAACTGTTTTTTTAACGCCTTGCAAATTCAAATATTTTGCTATTCCCGTATAACCTATAGTTGTATTGACATATTTTTCGAAAATAAGGCGGATTATCTCCGCCTCGTCTTCGTTAACAAACAATGTATTATCTTTTAACACATATCCATAAGGCGCAGGTCCGCCGTTCCATTTGCCTTGCCGAGCTTTTTCCCGTCGTCCGTTCATCGTTTGTTCTAATATATTTTCTCTTTCGATTTCTGCAACGGCAGACAAAACCGAAATTAAAAGTTTTCCACTCGTTTGCGACGAATCGATACCTTCTTCGATACATATCAAATTTACGTCATAGGTTTGTAATAACGCCAACGAATTTAGTATATCCGCCGCGTTTCTACCGAAACGAGAAAGTTTATAAACAAGAACGTAATCTACATTTATACCACTTTCGATATCGGAAAGCATCTTCTTAAAAGCAGGACGTCCCTCAATCGATTTTCCAGACTTGCCAGCGTCTTCATATGCTTCCACGACTATCATTTCTTCCCGTTCCGCAAAACGTTTTAAGCAATTCTTTTGCGCTTCAAGACTGTATCCGTCTACCTGCAGCTCGGTACTTACACGAGAATATAACAAACACTTTTTACCTTCACGATTCATTCTGCACCTCCATATTTTCGTCTATTTTATCCAACACTTTCGTTCCATATTTTTGAATCATCCGTGCCATCGTATCGATAAACGCATTATAATTTTCTTTTTCCTTTTCTTTTCTGTTTAAATTGCTTTGTTGTTCCAAATCTCCTTATCATTTTTTGTGTTTTTTCAGGTCGCATTGCTTGGGATTTCCGTCTTATTTTTT
>CAZFZW010000294.1:0-1144 GCA_964523465.1 uncultured Clostridium sp.
CGTAAAAATCCTGCAAATCCGCTTCTCTCCACGGCCGCAGGAGCAGGCGCTCGGTTTTCAGCGTGACGGCGCTGATGTCAATTGGTGCGTTCATGGTTCTCCTCCTTAAACTGTGTCCGATTTTCAAATAAAACAAAACCGCAAGTCGGCGACCTGCGGTTTTCGTTGGTGGAGATAAGCGGGATCGAACCGCTGACCTCTTGAATGCCATTCAAGCGCTCTCCCAAGTGAAACAGTTACACACCCCCAGATAGGAAGAATTTCTTCCTGCCAGGGGGTATTTTTGTTGGGATGGGAAATGTATTCACATGCTCCGATTGGGTGCTATCTTTGCTTACATAGCATTAATCTTAATAACATGTAAGGTAAATGCCATTTTCACATCTCAATATTCCAGCATAAAGATCAATAAATCTCACATTTTCAAACTTTTATGTTATATAAAACCACATATCTCCATGTTCTTTCATGGATGAGTGGTGCGGAATTGGTGCGGTCTATGAGATACGACATTTAGAAAACGAGTTCATCACGACGGAGTATTGCCAAAAAGCAGCATTCCTTTTGAAAGTTGATAGCAAAGCCGCATGGGCTCTGCTTTTTGCTTTATGTTCTGCTATCTGCGGGAGTATAGTTCTTTACAGCGAAAAGGAAATACACAATATGGAACACCCAAACACCGCCAAGGATAGCACACGGAATGTACAAATCCTTGCGGAACATCATAAAAAAACCAAAGCCCATCAGAAGTGTAACGGTGCTCATTACTTTGATTTTGGTTTTTACTGTCATACCCCGACCTTTAACATAGGATTCCAAATTGTTTTTGTATAACTTTGTACCGGTGAACCACTCATGTAATCGTTCTGAACTTTTGCCAAAACTGAATGCTGCCAGCATCAGAAACGGAACCGTCGGAAGCACTGGCAAAACCACCCCGATGGCACCCAAAATCAATCCAACAAACCCCAGCGCAATCCAAAAAATCTTTTTAATATTCATCTCTTTTCTCCAATCGTTTTGCTTCTTTGCTGCTTTCTATTACATGGTGAACCGCCATGATGGGATGGTAAATAATCATTCTCGGCCCGGAAAAACGCATAACTTCCCGTATCTTCTGCCGCATTTCCGGCTTGTAGCAATG
>CAZFZW010000295.1:0-1134 GCA_964523465.1 uncultured Clostridium sp.
GCAGCTTGCCGTCACGGGTTATTCCGTTTTCAATGCATTTGAGTGAGCTTAATGTTCGTGCGGATATATCCGCACAACCACGCAGAAAATAAAACGCCTTCTTGCCGTCATATTCCTCGGGCACGACAAATACGAGCTTTCTGTTCATACAAACTCCTTTCGTTAGAATGTCGGGTAGAAAAATCGGGGCGGCGTTTGCCGCCCCGTGTGGGTCAATTTTCTTCGCTCTGTTGAGCTATACGCCGTTTCCAGCAACGGTAGCACATCGCCTCATAGCTGTCGTTTCCGCCGAGAAGAACCTGCGAACCGCTTGTGACTATGTGTCCGTTTTCGTCAATTCTGGCGTTGACGGTAGCCTTTCTGCCGCAGGCGCAAATCGTCTTTATCTCGGTTATCGAATCGGCAACCTCAAACAGGCGGCGACTGCCGGGGAACATATGCGTCAAAAAATCCGTTCTGAGTCCGAAGCAGAGCACCGGAACATCAAATTCGTCAACTATTCTACGCAGCTGGTCTATCTGCTCCTCGGTGAAGAACTGGCTCTCATCCGAAATCACAACATCCGAATTTCTGCACTCGCCCGAGGCAAACATATCATATATGTCGTCCTTTTCGCTGATGACCTGCGCCTTGGCACTCAGGCCTATCCTCGAATACACGGTATCGTATCCGTCACGGGTATCGGTGCTCGGCTTGATAAGCCAGACCTTGCGTGCTTTTTCTTCATAGTTGAACTTCGTCATAAGCGCCTGAGCGGATTTTGACGAACCCATTGCGCCGTATTTGAAATACAGCTTCGCCATCAGTCTACCTTAACAGTCCAGCCGAACTCGTCAGGCAGTCTGCCCCACTGGATACCGGTAAGGGTATCATAGAGCTTCTGAGAAACAGCGCCGATTTCACCGTTGTTTATAACCATGTGCTTGTCGCCGTATTTAAGCTCGCCTATGGGAGAAATGACAGCGGCCGTGCCTGAGCCGAACGCCTCGTCAAACTTGCCCTCGTCATAAGCTTTGACAAGCTCTGCAATGTCAATGTCTCTTTCAGTCACCTTGTAGCCCATGTGACGGAGAATCTCGATGCAGGACTTTCTTGTGATACCGCCGAGTATGCAACCTCTGTCAAGGCTCGGAG
>CAZFZW010000296.1:0-1133 GCA_964523465.1 uncultured Clostridium sp.
GGAGGGTTCTACTTATGAATCTTGATAGAATCATAGCTGTAAGGAATAACAAAACCGTATACCGCGACGGCGATCACTGCCTGAAGGTATTTGATGAGGGCTATTCAAAGGCTGATGTACTTAATGAGGCTCTCAACCAGGCAAGAATCGAGGAGACCGGACTCAATATTCCGAAAATCCTCGAGGTCACTGTCATTGACGGCAAGTGGACTATCGTCTCCGAATACATCAAGGGCAAGACTCTTGCCCAGCTGATGCAGGAAGATCCCGACAAGAAGGATGAATATCTTTCCCTCTTTGTTGACCTCCAGCTTCAAATGCATTCAAAGACCTGCCCCCTGCTGACAAAGCTCAAAGACAAGATGAACAGAAAGATCTGCCAGACAGACCTTTCCGCAACCGTCAGATATGACCTTCACACCCGCCTTGAATCCATGCCCAAGCACAACAAGGTCTGCCACGGCGACTTCAACCCCTCGAATGTTATCATCACCGAGGATGGCACACCTTATATCATCGACTGGTCGCATGCCACTCAGGGCAACGCCTCCGCCGATGCCGCCCGCACCTATCTTTTGTTCTGGCTCAACGGTGACATTGACGCCGCAAAGAAATATCTGTCTCTTTTCTGTGAAAAGAGCGACACCGCTATACAGTATGTCCAGAAGTGGATGCCCATAGTTGCAGCTTCTCAGACCGTCAAGGGCAACGCCGCCGAGCGTGAATTCCTCCACTCATGGATAGACGTTGTGGACTACGAATAAAGGAGTAAAACAAGATGAAAATAACCGTTTGCATTGGTTCATCCTGCCACATCAAAGGCTCTCGTCAGGTGGTTGAACAGCTTCAGTATCTCATCAAGCAAAACGACCTGGGCGACAAGGTCGAGCTCTCCGGCACTTTCTGCATGGGCAAATGCCAGCAGGGCGTATGTGTAACGGTGGACGACGAGTTCTTCTCGGTCAAACCCGACACTGTAAAGGAATTTTTCAACGAGAACGTCCTTGCGAAGGTGTAAAGGGATAAAAGGGTACAACATATGATCATACAGATTTGCGTAGGCTCAGCCTGCCATTTGAAAGGCTCGGAAAAAATCGTAGGACTTTTTGAAGATGCCCTTAAAAAATATGATC
>CAZFZW010000297.1:0-1131 GCA_964523465.1 uncultured Clostridium sp.
CTTTTCAGTCTTTTTCTTTTTTCTTCTTTGTCGGCTCGAAAATAGAAACGGTTGTCATGATTATCAACACGATGTTAGTTATCAGTCCCGAGTAGGATTTGACGAATATCGCATATGCAAACCAGACAACATCGCTGGCGATTCCTGCGGCCCTGATAACATTCTTGTTCGACTGGAAGAACGGCAGCATACCGATAAGCGATGCGACGATTGATACAAGACTTTGCGGCGACTCGTAGGTGAGGAAAGCAACTACGGCGTAGCCTGCGAAAATCGGTATAGCAGTCAAAAACTTGTTCCAGTTATATTTATCTCTAAAGTAAAAGAGTATGACTGTGAAAAACTGAACCAGGTTGCACATTGCGCCCGATTTTGCGCCTATGAGTGTGTAATGCGTGAAGAAAAACGCAAATGCGGCAATCTGCCAGAAGATTATCCGCTTTTTATCCTTTTGATAAAAGCTCAGTCCCAGCGTGATGAGTGCGCCGAAGCCGATGATCTGATAAAAAATATTCAAGTCTCTTCTCCTTATTCGAGAGTTACCGAGTGGTCTTCCTTGACGGTCGAAAGGACAACGAGTGTCTTTGTTAGTGACACGCCGCCGGCACTCTTTATTTCGTTGAGCAGGGATTCGAGCCCCTGTGTGGATTCTGTATTGACTTTCAGCAGGAAGTCAAAATCGCCCGTTATGTAGTGACACTCGGTTATCTGCTTGTGTGTTTTGACAAACTCATTGAAGTTGTTGTTGTATTTCGGGTGCTCCATGCTCACCGAAATAAAAGCGGTGATATCCATGCCGAGCTTCTTGCTGTCGAGAACAACGGTGTACTGCTTGATGATGCCGTTGGCTTCGAGCTTTTTGATTCGCTCTATGACTGCGGAGACAGACATATTTACCTGCGAGCCGATGACCGAGGCGTTCTCTCTCGCATTCTTCTTGAGACATTCGATTATTTTGACATCGATCTTATCCAATTTTCTCAACTCCTGCACTGCTTTAAGCGGCAAAATATTTTGGTATATTTTACCACGCTGCACAGGAAAAAGTAAAGAAAAAGTTTGAATTTCTGGAAAAATTGTCTTTTACATTCACTTAATCTCAAAAAACCGAAAAAATTATCCACGCTCCGC
>CAZFZW010000298.1:0-1125 GCA_964523465.1 uncultured Clostridium sp.
GATTTGTGAGCTTGAACGCAGCAATAGAACTGAAAAATATTACCAAGACATTCGGAAGCACCGTTGCTAACAAGGATGTCTGCCTGACTGTCAACCGCGGCGAGATTCTGTCTATACTCGGCGAAAACGGTTCGGGCAAGACTACACTGATGAATATGATCGCAGGCATTTACTTCCCTGATCACGGTCAGATTTTCATCGACGGCAACGAAGTCGTTATCCGTTCCCCCAAGGACGCTCTCAACTACAAGATAGGCATGGTGCATCAGCACTTTAAGCTCGTTGATGTGTTTTCCGCCACGGAGAACATCATTCTCGGTCTTGACGAGGGCAAGTTCAACATCAAAAAGTCTGCTGAACGCATTAAAAGCATAAGTGAGCAGTACGGTTTTGAAATTGACCCCGGCAAGAAGATATACGAGATGTCCGTCTCCGAAAAGCAGACGGTTGAGATAATCAAAGTCCTCTACAGAGGTGCTGATATTCTCATTCTCGACGAGCCGACAGCCGTGCTTACTCCGCAGGAGACGTTGAAGCTCTTCGATGTTCTTCGCCGTATGCGTGACGACGGAAAGGCTATCATAATCATCACCCACAAGCTCCACGAGGTGCTCTCCCTCTCCGACCGTGTTGCGGTACTGAGAAAGGGCGAATACATCGGCACGGTAAACACCGCCGAGACAAACGAATCCGAGCTTACCGAGATGATGGTCGGCAAGAAGATAAGCCTTAATATCGACCGCAGTGAGCCTGTTGACCCTGTTGACAGACTCGTTGTCGAGAACATCAGCTGCATAAACCGTGAGGGCATAAAGCTGCTTGACAACATCTCTTTCACCGCACGTTCGGGTGAGATACTCGGTATTGCAGGCATCGCAGGAAGCGGTCAGCGTGAGCTGCTCGAATCCATTGCCGGACTTCAGCATCTCAACAGCGGCAAGATAATATACAACAACCCCAAAACCGGCGAGCACGACAATCTGCGTGACAAGACACCGATGCAGATTCGTGAGCTCGGCGTGCGTCTGTCGTTCGTTCCCGAGGACAGACTCGGCATGGGACTTGTCGGTAACATGGACATTGTTGACAACATGATGCTGCGAAGCTACCGCAAGGGCAAGAGTG
>CAZFZW010000299.1:0-1122 GCA_964523465.1 uncultured Clostridium sp.
TTGGCAAGCTCCGCCCGATCCGTGGCGGCCTGATTCAAGAGGATCAGAAACTCGCTGTTGGCCAGCATGAGCCGTGCTGTTTCGGAACGCAGACACTCTTCCAAATTCTGGGTTGCCGCCGTCATCGCAGCAGCTCGCTTCCTAAAACGCTTCCAGCACTTATAGAGGAACTGCGCCGAATAATGATACTTGAAAAACAGATACACCTCGTCCACGAAGATCCATGTGTATTTTCCGGCCAGACGATTGGCCGCCACGCGGTTCTGGATGGTTTCCAGTACCACATTCAAAGCCGTGGGCTTCAGCTGCTCGCCCATCTCGTACAGATCAAAGCAAACGATGCGGTTTTCAATGTCGATGTTGGTTTCGTGGGCAAACATATTCAAGCTGCCCTCCACGAACAGTTCGGATGCCAGGGCAAGTTCCTGCGCTTCCCGTTCCGGCTGACGCTTCACCTCGTTGCGCCAATCCGGCAGCGTCGGCTGGCGTCCCTGCCCGCCGCTTTTGATGAAGTCATGGTAGATATTCGCGGTACAGCGGTCGATGATGGATTTATGGAACGCGCCCAGCTGGCCCGCGCCCATTTGCTGCTCACAAATGCTCATCATCAGTTCAGACTTCATGGCAATGGGATTTTCGCCTGCTCCATAGCCGCGCTGAATGTCCAGCGGATTGATGTGGTGGGGGCTGTTGGGGGAAATTTCAAGCACAGCGCCTTGCAGGGCGCGCGTCAATGCGCCGTATTCACGCTCGGCATCGATCATGATAATATCGTCGTTGGTAGACAGGGCAAGGAATGTGATGGCCTCTTTCATACTGAAAGACTTGCCGGAGCCGGAGACGCCCAGGATAAAGCCGTGAGGATTCAGCAGCTTTTTGCGGTTGCAGATCAGAAGATTTTTAGATACGGCATTGATCCCGTAATAGATGCCGCCTGCGTCTTGGATCTCCTGCACACGAAACGGCATGAGAACGGCGGTAGATTCCGTTGTCAATGTGCGCGTGGTCTTGATGCGCCGCAGGCCGTAGGGCAAAGCCGTATTCAATCCGTCCTCCTGCTGATAGCGCAGAATGGAGAATTGACACGCCTGCTCCAGACCGATGGCTTGCAGCATCTCGGTA
>CAZFZW010000300.1:0-1121 GCA_964523465.1 uncultured Clostridium sp.
GATGAAAAGGAGAATTTGCTATGTCCAGTAAGAATACCAACAAGATCAACGTTCCCGAGGCCCGCGCCGCTATGGATAAGTTCAAGATGGAAGCCGCCGCCGAGATGGGCGTCAACCTGAAGGAGGGCTACAACGGCGACCTGACCAGCCGCGAGGCCGGCTCCGTCGGCGGCCAGATGGTCAAGCATATATGTCCAGTACGGACAATCGTGATGGAACGGGCAAGCCGAACTGCCAAATGTCATAAAAACGAGATTACATATCAGTATAATTTGATGATTTTGTAACGGTTTCGTGGACTGTACAGGTCACATGACCGTGAGCACCGCTGCTATTTTGCAAGAGAAAAACAGTTCTGTTTGATTTTTTGCATGATGTGCTATATACTAAGAAAAAAGCATTGAGGAGGGCTGCGTATGACACGGCAGAGCAAACAGCAGATCGAATATACTCTGGCCACTCATGCCATTGAGAAGTTAATTCCCAGCAAGGAGGCTCTGCGCCTGTGTGAACAGATGGCAAATGGTGCTGTCAATGCTGACGCGGCAGTATCTTCCATTCTGGAACGATATGGACTTGCAAGAGTGAGAACCAATGGATAAAGGTTTTGGAAAGTATGACGTTTATACCGTCACCGGCTCCATCTACTGTTATCGGGATACCAATGTTCTGAAAAATCGATTTGGATTGCGGGATGGCAAGAAGCTCAAGGAACTGGAAGCGGATATTTCCGCCATTCGGCAGAATGATTTGTTGTCCAATCCCATCCAAGGGCGATTTACAGCAAACCACCTGTGCCGGATCCATAAATATCTGCTGGGAGACGTGTACGCTTTTGCGGGTCATTTCCGCAGGGAAGATATTATGAAAGGTACGACTCGTTTTCTAACTCATGGGGATATTAAAGCGAAGCTGACAAAGTTGTTGAACGAGTTGGCAGCAGAGAACGATCTCCAAGGGCTTGACTTTGATACCTTGGTAGAGCGGAGTGCCTATTATTTTGCGGAGTTGAACTACATCCATCCCTTTCGTGAAGGAAACGGACGTGCCACACGCGAATTTATGCGGCAGTTATATGAACTAAACGGTTATGCGGTCAACTGGGCCGCTGTGCCGACAGA
>CAZFZW010000301.1:0-1108 GCA_964523465.1 uncultured Clostridium sp.
CACCCCGCTCAAAGTATTGCAACAAGTGATTGAATTGACGGGCGGCGGAGAAATATATCTGGACGGCTATAATGTAGCACTGGTGAAGAATATCGGTCAGAAAAGATGCGCGCCGCTACGGTTTGGCGCAAATTTGCAACGGCTGGAACGGGACGTCGATGCACAAAATCTAATCACGATAGTGTATCCGATAGGACAAGACGATTTGCACATTGACTATGTGACGGAAGGCAATCAACAGTTTATCCGCAGCAGGTGGGCGGACGTATTCGGCGAAATCGAAGGGTACGCGGAATACAGCGACATTGAAGCACTGGGAGAAGACGACCCGGACAGCTTTAACGGTGCGAGCGTTCTGTACTGGACTGCGTGTGCAAATATGGACGCGCCGATTCATTGCGGAAACGGAAATTTGAAAAAAGAAAAGAACAAGTACGTGAATACGAACGGTACAAAAGAAAAATTGGATTTGCCGATTATAGAGTACCGTGTCACTTTTACGGACCTCGCGTTTTTGGAGGGGAAACAGGAATACGAGTACAAACTTGGGGACGTCGTCCCGATTGTGGATGAGTATTTTTGCATCAATACGGGGAAAACACAGGAAAAAGATTATTTGAATTTGGAACAGCAAGTGATTGAACTGGAAATTCACCCGAATGAACCCACGAAAAATGCAATGCGACTGGGTCAAAATAAACGCACAATCGGCATGAATATCGCCGACGGAAAACAATCCATGGCTTATATCGTATCAAACACAGATAAAGACGGGAACATCAAAGAAGACAGCGTGGAAGGAACCGAAAGCACGGAAACATTGACGATTATTCCGAACGGCGACGATACGGAGCAAATCACGGACAGATTCGGAGTGCGCAGTCTGGGACACGTATATTACGACGATACAAAAAATCCGCAGTACGCGGTTTGTATCAGCAAATCGGTTATTGCAATGGGGAGCAAAAGCGGCAATAAATGGACTTGGTACAATGTGATATCAAACGGAAAGGGGCATCTGGACAGTCATATGTGGCTGGGCAGTTTATCTACAACTCTGGTGGATATTATGAGCGATAACGGAAAGCTGACCATTCAAGACAGTCTG
>CAZFZW010000302.1:0-1107 GCA_964523465.1 uncultured Clostridium sp.
ACAAGTTTATCGACTATATGTGTGCATACGGCCCCAATGTTCTGGGTTACAATGACCCCGATGTTGATGCTGCTGCACTTGAGCAGTCAAAGCAGTGTAACTGCACAACCTCTCCCTCATACAAGGCAGTGGAGTTTGCGGAGCTGCTTGTTGACACTGTCAACTGTGCCGACTGGGCATTCTTTGCAAAGAACGGCAACGATGTCACCACCGCCGCAATTATGACCGCAAGAGCACATACCCACCGCAAGAAGATAATCTTCATCAACGGCTTCTATCACGGTATATCTCCCTGGACACAGAAAGTTGACTATCCCGGCGTTATAGAAGAGGATGTTGCAAACAATATCTATATTGACTGGAACGATATTCCGGCTCTCGAGAGAGTTATCGCAGAGAACGAGGGCGAGATAGCAGCTTTCATTTCGACCCCTTATCTTCACGGCAACTTCTTTGACAATCAGCTTCCGGCAGACGGTTATTGGCAGAAGGTTCGTGAGCTTTGCACAAAGAACGGAATTGTCCTCATAGTTGACGATGTTCGTGCAGGCTTCCGTCTTGATCTCGCCGGCAGTGACCATTACTATGGCTTCGAGGCAGACCTCATCTGTTTCTGCAAGGCACTTGCAAACGGCTGGAACGTATCCGCTCTTTGCGGCAAGGAGTTCCTCAAGAGCTCTATCAGCAGTCTGTCCTACACCGGCAGCTATTGGCTCAGTGCTATCCCGTTTGCAGCAGGTATCGCCTGCATCAACAAGATGAAGAAGCTCAACACTCCTGCTCTGTTCCGTGAAAAGGGACTCAAGGTAGGCGAGGGCCTCAAGGCAGCGGCCGCAAACAACGGCTTTAACCTTGTCGTATCCGGTGAGCCGTCACTGTTCTATCTTCGTCTTGCCGATGATGATTCGCTCATGCTTCATCAGGAGTGGGTAGCCGAAATGGTAAAACGCGGTATTTTCATAACCAGCCATCACAACCATTTCATCAACGCTTCCCTGAGCGACAAGGACATTGCACGCACAGTTGAAGTTGCGGAAGAAGCATTCCATGTACTTCGCAAGAATCATCCCGAGCTCGGCTAAATAAAATTGCAAAAAATCCCGTCCT
>CAZFZW010000303.1:0-1101 GCA_964523465.1 uncultured Clostridium sp.
ATTATATGTTCTAAAATCCGCATATGTGTCATAAAAATTATCTATGAGAATGGATAGCACTATAACCCCTTATTACAATCATGTGTATATGGATGACAGCGGCACTGTCTACTATATTCACGTCTGCCGGGAGGTTCTGCGGATACGTGTTTCAACACAGAGAGGCTATTTCTTCCAGCTTCCTTTTAAAAACTGCTGCCAGCCTGCGTTAATCCGGCACAATGGGCTGCTTATTTTGATTTATCTTGAGCAGACAGCAGATTCTTACTATTCCTTCCGGTTTCTTTTTCCCCTTACAAATCTCATACATTTTTCTCCGGCGCTGAACTACCCTGCTAAGCCCTCCTACTCCGTATACAGCTTAGAAAATGAGCTGTTTCTAAGCATTATGTGCCGCAGGAAATACAGTGTCTGTCATTTAAAATTCAACCCCTGCTCGCATTCTTATTCCTTAAGAAGGCTGCCTTTTTATAAAGGCATATAGCAGGGGTTGCAGCTTTGTATTTATTTCCTTGTAGCGGAAGCATTATCTTCCGTGATATTTTCTGTCCTCTTCCTCATACAACTTATCGGAAAGAGAGCGGAGCATTGTGGTGTTGCACTATTATTACGGATTGAGCCATAAGGAAATAGCTGTAAAAATGAATCTGTCCTATACGAATGTTCGGCAATTATGTCATACAGCACTTCGGAAATTGCGAAAGCGGATGGAACTTTGTTGAAAAAATATCTAACAAATAGCAGATTGCTTCGTATATACTAATGCCCATATGGTAGCTGATAGTCGTGTTGTAACGACGAAAGCAAAGTCAAATTAGAGGAGGAATCATTATGGAAGAAAATGAAAAGAAGGTAATGGAATTAAGTGATGAAGAACTTGGGGATAAAGCAGGCGGATATAGACAGCAGGGCTCTGCGGCGTATGGTGCTTACAGGGTAGTGACCTGTTCTGAATGCGGACGTTCTTTTAAAATAAGTGCCAGCAGAAGTGTTGCTCATCCGAAATGCCCAAACTGTCGTTAAAATAGCATTTGTTTGACCTAACAGATATTGCAATGCAGAATCCAATATGATAGACTAATGTATAAATAAAATGGGAAA
>CAZFZW010000304.1:0-1081 GCA_964523465.1 uncultured Clostridium sp.
CCTTGATGCTGTCCAAAAAATAGGCATTGAACGAGGCAAATTCTGCCCGGTAGCGAACACCGGATTCTTTCAGCATGGCAGAAGAAATCAGGGGCAGAAGAATACCCACTGTGAGGTAGCCTGCCAAAGCCACCAGTGCCAGATACCAACTGGACACCATTCCCACAAACACCACCACGATGATGGACACGATCACTGCAATGCAGATGGGAGAAATGGTGTGGGCATAGAAAACTTCCAAAGTTTCAATGTCAGAGGTGATCATAGCGATAATTGAGCCCTTCTGCTTGTTTTCCAATTTGGCAGGACAGAGAGTGCGCAGTGCCCCGAAAATCTTATCCCGCAGAACAGCCAGCAGCCGGAATGCAATATAGTGATTGCTATACTGCTCAAAATATCTGAGCAGCCCACGAAGAGCACCACAACCGATGGCAAGGGCGATAATTGCGCCGTATGAAAGTGCAATGGTTTCCCCAAGAGCTTTTGCCACACCTACGGCACCCATAAGGGTCACACCCATGGCGCATAGAAAGCCCACCGAACCGTTGATGACAGCGAGAATCATGATATAGGCAAGACTACCCAGCAACAAAATCAGACTTGCCATGATTTTGGCACCGCTTCTGCGGAGATTTTGTTCCTTGCTCATGCTTTCACCTCCCCGTAACCTTCTTCCAGATGTTTCTGTGTTGTGTAGAGCTTGGCGTAGCCGCCATTTTTCGCCATTAATTCCTTGTGTGTACCGGTTTCCTCTACTTTCCCGGATTCCATGTAATAAATCCGGTCAGCAGGGGTGATATTGGCAAGGCGGTGGGAAATGACGATCACGGCCTTTTCTCTCGACAACGCCTTGATGTTCGCCATAATGATGGCTTCACTTTCAATGTCGATATTGCTGGTAGCCTCATCGAACACATAAATATCTTTGCCAGCAACCAGATTCACCGCCAGGGCAAGGCGTTGTTTTTGTCCACCGGAAATGTTGGCGGCATCCTCGGTGATAACCTTATCAAGGCCGCCGTTTTTACGAATATAGTCGGCAAGGTTGACCTTTTCAAGAGCCGTGTAGATTTCCTCGTCG
>CAZFZW010000305.1:0-1080 GCA_964523465.1 uncultured Clostridium sp.
CTAAGTTCCTGTCCAGCGACATTGTGACCGAGTTCCGTGGCAGAGGTGATGAAATCCGTATTTATCCTCTTTCCTTTGCTGAGTTTTATTCTGCGTATGATGGGGACTACGATGACGCCTGGGATGATTACATGATTTACGGCGGATTGCCACAGGTCGCAGGTTTCCAAAGTGAGCGGAAAAAAGCGGATTATCTGAAGAACATCTTTGCAAATGTCTATCTGAAAGATGTCATTGAAAGAAACAAGATTCAGAACGTGGATGAGATTGGTATTCTGGTTGATGTGCTTGCATCTGCAATCGGCGCACCGACCAATCCATCAAAGATTGCAAATACTTTTGCCAGCGAGCGGCAGATGACTTATGCCAATAAAACAATCTCGAACCATATTGATTATTTGGCAGATGCCTTTTTGATTTCCAAAGCCAGCCGATACGATATTAAGGGAAGAAAATATATCGGTGCAAATCTGAAATACTACTTTACTGATCTGGGACTGAGAAATGCCCGCCTGAATTTTAGGCAGCAGGAACCTACTCACATCATGGAAAATATTGTTTATAACGAGTTGCTGATCCGTGGCTACAATGTTGATGTAGGTGTTGTTGAGATCTTCGATAAGGATAAAGAGGGCAAGCGTGTCCGCAAGCAGCTGGAGGTTGACTTCGTGGTAAATCAGGGCAACCAGAGATATTACATCCAGGTTGCATATGATATGACTTCCGAAGAGAAGCAAACTCAGGAATTCAATTCCCTGCGCAATATTCCGGATTCTTTCAAGAAGATCGTTATTGTCAATGGAAGCAAGAAACCCTGGCGGAACGATGATGGCTTCGTCATTATGGGAATGAAGTATTTCCTTTTGAACCCAGATAGTCTGGAGTTTTAACAAACGCACACAGCATCGTTGAAATCAGAAGTATATCCCAATCGAGTAATTTTCTGAAAAAACAAAAACGCCCTGTGTCGGTTCAACTATTTTCCGACACAGGGCGTTTCATTATTTTACCACTTGCTCATGATCTTTCCGTACATCTGCCGCTTTTCGTTTTCATAACGCTGCACCACCAGCATCACAT
>CAZFZW010000306.1:0-1079 GCA_964523465.1 uncultured Clostridium sp.
AGAGCGAGAATGGCTGTTGAACGCGCACAGGTATGTGTTATAATGATAGATGCGGTAGAGGGATTCACCGAGCAGGATTCCAAAGTTGCGGGCATTGCTCACGACCTGGGCAAGGCGTGCATAATAGCCGTCAACAAGTGGGATGCTGTTGAAAAGGACGGTAAGACCATGGATTCTTATCGCAAAAAGCTGATGAATGATTTCTCATTTATGTCATATGCTCCTATAATCTTCATCTCCGCTAAAACAGGTCTCAGACTTGACAGACTTTTCGAGCTTATCAAGTATGTTGACGACCAGAACGCCATGCGTATTTCCACCGGCAGGCTTAACGACCTTCTGGCGGATGCCACGGCGAGAGTTCAGCCGCCCACAGACAAGGGCAGGAGGCTCAAGATTTTCTATATGACTCAGGCTTCGACCCGTCCGCCGACATTTGTCTGCTTTGTCAATCGCAAGGATCTGTTCCATTACAGCTATCAGCGTTATATCGACAATCAGATTCGTTCGGTTTTCGGTCTTGAGGGTACGCCCACAAGGATGATCATCAGAGAAAGGGAATCGGGCAAGAAATGATAGTTCTCGGTATTGACCCCGGATATGCCATAGTCGGCTGCGGTGTTGTGGAATATAAAAACAATCATTTTAAAATGCTTGACTACGGTGCTGTCACCACTCCTGCCGGTATGCCTTTTAATCTGCGACTGGAAAGAATATACGACGGAGTTTCCGAGCTGATGGAAAAATACCGTCCGGAAGCGATGTCAATAGAAAAGCTGTTTTATAATAACAATGCAAAAACGGTTATCGATGTCAGTCAGGCGAGGGGAGTGCTTGTTCTTGCTGCACAAAAGCACGGTATACCGATTTTTGAGTACACCCCCCTGCAAGTCAAGCAGAGCGTTGTCGGTTACGGCAGAGCGGAGAAAAAGCAGGTGCAGGAGATGACGAGGATAATCCTCAATCTCGATAAAATACCAAAGCCCGACGATGCTGCGGATGCACTTGCGATGGCTGTGTGCCATTGCCATTGCAGCGGCTCTGTCATGGGCAAGCTCGGACTTTATAAATAAGAGGTG
>CAZFZW010000307.1:0-1075 GCA_964523465.1 uncultured Clostridium sp.
TAGCACATAATCTACGGGCATCATTTGATCAAATAGCAGATGATCTAAATGGTGTAATGAGTTCCCTTCAAAAGAAAATGATGAGGGAACTTCTTAAGCATATAGATGAGCTTAATGAGCACATAAAAAATCTCGACGATGACATTGACAAACACATGAGTGCAGAGGAGAAAAAGGCTGTTGAAGCAATCACCGAAATAGGGGGTATTGCTGATGCAAGTGCAAAAGCTATTATAGCAGTCATTGGAACGGATATGAGCCGATTCCCAACAGATGCGCACATCTCATCATGGTCAGGATTATGTCCTGGGAATAATGAGAGTGCCAAAAAGCGAGGAGCATGCAAAACCAATAAAGGCAATAATCTGTTACGCACAACACTAATCATTTGTGCCCATGCAGCTGTAAAAATGAAAGGCACATATTTTTCCGCACAGTTTAAAAGAATCAGTGGTCATCGAGGCAAAAAAAGAGCGTATGTTGCAGTAGCTCATTCTATGTTAATTGCCATCTATCATATATTAAAGGATGGCGTAAAATATCAGGATTTAGGCGCAGAGTATTACAATCAGTTCAATAGAGAGCGAAAAATCAACGCCTACCTGAAAAAATTAAAAGAATTAGGCTGGACTGAATCAAATACCATGGTTGAACGGTCGGCATAATTTATAAATTTTGAAGCTTAAAGTTTTTTACGGGTGAAGTGCGCCCATTTTTAGGCCTCCCACTACTTTAGGTTTCATAGAAAAAGGATTATGCCGCACCCGCCAATACCAATAACATATCTATCAGTTTGATAAAAATAAACGGTGTTACCAGTCCGCCCAGACCGTAAATCAACAGGTTCTGGCCGAGCAGCTTTCCGGCTGCCACTTCCCGGTATTTCACTCCGCGCAGCGCCAGCGGAATGAGTGCGACTATGATCAGAGCATTGTATATAATGGCTGCCAGCACTGCACTTTGCGGTGAGTACAGCCCCATAATATTTGACCTGGAAAGCTCCGGGTAGAGCCCCATGAACAATGCCGGTATGATGGCAAAATATTTTGCCAGATCATTTGCAATGGAAAGTGTT
>CAZFZW010000308.1:0-1074 GCA_964523465.1 uncultured Clostridium sp.
CGAAATGCAGGAGCTTGCCGAGTTCTTCGGAGTAAAGTACAGAAAAGACTTTCTGAATCTGTAAACTATAAAAGTTATGACCGCCTGAAAAAAAATCAGGCGGTCATTTTTATTCTTTTATCATAAGATCGGCTATTGTTATGCCATCAAAAAAGTCGTTTATAAGAGCATCGAGCTTTGTCCACATCGAGCGTGTGCGGCATGATGCGGCATTTTCACACGGAGTGCATCCGCTCTCCACGCACGACACGGGAGCAAGCGACCCTTCGGTAAGACGAAGTATCTCCCCAACCTTGTATTCTTCGGGCTTTCTTTTGAGCCTGTAGCCACCGCCTTTGCCATGTGCGCCCTCGACAAGACCCGCCTTTGAAAGCACAGTCATTATACTCTCAAGATATTTCAGCGACAGTTCTTCCCTCTCCGCTATCTCCTTGAGTGGGATAAATCCGCCCTCGGCATTTCCGTTTTCGGCAAGATCCGTCATAACTCTGAGTGCGTATCTTCCTCTGCTTGAAACTATCATCCCACCGACCTCCTGAATCCGATTTTGCTTTCCATATCACACCATACGGCAGCTCTCACAGCTTTCACAATCCGGGAAAAGGCTGTGGTCATACTCAATGCCGTTTTTGTCGTAATAATCCTTAACTGCGGACTTTATCGCCTCTTCGGCAAGGACGGAGCAATGGAGCTTGGGTGCAGGAAGTCCGTCAAGCTCGTCCACTACCTGCTTGTTAGTGACGGCAAGTGCCTCCTCTACTGTTTTGCCCTTGATAAGCTCGGTTGCCATGGAAGACGAGGCTATTGCACTTGCACAGCCGAATGTTTCAAACTTCACATCCTCAATAACATTGTCTTTGATTTTAAGATATATTTTCATAATATCTCCGCACTTTGCGTTGCCGACCTCGCCGACACCGTCCGCCTCGACTATCTCACCGACATTGCGGGGATTTGTGAAATGATCCATAACCTTATCGCTGTATAACGCCATTTTAAATTCTCCTTTCAGAACATAAACCGTCTTTTTCCGTTTACGAGATCTTTCCACACAGGGGAAAGATTTCTCAAATA
>CAZFZW010000309.1:0-1060 GCA_964523465.1 uncultured Clostridium sp.
TTTTTTGCTCACAGATTTAAGCAACTGTGAAAGCGGTGTTGGTAGAATCCCAGACTATCTTACCTGCGGTGTTAGCATACTTCAACTTAACACTATACTGGCCGGCAGGAAGCTTAACACTGATAGTCCAAACTTCGCCTGCATCGGTGGATGCGATAGAAACATTCGAGTTGTCTCTATTATAGGTTCTGGTTGAGCCGTTAGCATCAACAATCTGAATCTTATTAACTGTACCGTTAACAGCGACAACAACAGAATCTTCGTTTACGGTAATATCAGTTACACTGACAACTACCTCGGACTTGGAGTTGATAACAACACTGTAGTTAGTGCCGTCGACCCACTTGCCGTCATACCTAGCCTTAATTGCATAATCGCCTGCTTCGAGAGCAACGTTTACAGTCCAAATCTCATAAGCGATGTTGGTGCTGCTTGCGTAAACCTCGAGACCATCAGCGTCATAGGACTTGATGGTGACATTGGAGTTAGTTCTCGAATAGGTTCTTGTGCCGCCGCCGATTGCTGCAAACTGAATCTTTTCTGCCTTACCGGCAACCTTGACGGAGTAGTTCTGCTTTCCGCCGTAGTTCGGGGTTGCATAGCTGAAATCAAGGATTGTGCCGGGTGCAGCTGTGGGCTGCTCGTCATAAGCGACTGTGAAGGAACGGGTCTCGCTCTCCCATGTTTTGCCGACCTTAGCCTTAGCGGTGTAGTTACCCTCGGGCAGGTTAGCATTGATTGTCCAAAGCTCGCCGTCTTCGGTTGCCGTGATGTTCAGGATACCATATGCTGTAGCATCGCTTGTCATGGAGGTGTTTCTAGCAAGCGTGCGGGTTGTGCCATAAGCATCGATTATCTGAATCTTATCGGGATTGCCCTTAACCTCGACAACATACTGATGCATGCCGCCGTAGTTGGGCTCTTCAGCCTTAACGGAGATGATGGAGGAGTTATTGGCAACAAACTGAGCAGTGAAGGTGATATCCTCAGTGCCCATGATGCCGACTTCCTTATCCCAACCTGTGAAGTTGCTTCCGTCAACAGTGGGAGCCTTGGGAGC
>CAZFZW010000310.1:0-1054 GCA_964523465.1 uncultured Clostridium sp.
TTCCGTTTCTCACAAGCTGATTAAACGTTGGCAAGCAGTACATCTCCTTTCTCAATTTCTTTGTGTGTTCCTGCGTCAGGGCATACTTACCCCAAAGTCAGGACATCACAATTAAAAATTATAACCCCGAAAGCCTTTTTTGTCAACCTTTTTGCTTTCATCTATAAGACAAATATTCGGCTTATTTTCGGGGATTATATATGATTTTTGTACAACTGATAAGAACACCTCAGCCGAAGCCCGCTGTGAAAGCTGACTTCGGCTGAATGATTTGATTTTAACACTTATTCTGCGGTCTCGAGCTTTTCGGCAAGGTCGCTGAAAATGCCCGTGGTGGGAAGCACCTGAACATCGCCATAGCACTTCATGCCGGTACCGGACGGAAGAAGCTTGCCGATGATGACATTCTCCTTGAGTCCGAGCAGCGGATCGCTCTTGCCCTTGATTGCGGCATCGGTAAGAACTCTCGTTGTCTCCTGGAAGGATGCTGCGGAGAGGAAGGATTCCGTTGCAAGAGAAGCCTTTGTGATACCCATAAGTACGGGCATGCACTGAGCCTCTGCAAGCTCCTCGCCTGTCTCCTGAGCCTTGGCTGCAATGCGTGCATTCTCAGCCTTGAACTCGAGCTTATCGACGACCGAGCCGGGCAGGAAGTGAGTATCGCCGGGATCGGTGATCTTTATCTTCTTCATCATCTGGCGAACGATGACCTCGATGTGCTTATCGTTGACATCAACACCCTGCATACGGTAGGTTCTCTGAACCTCACGGATAAGATAATCATGGACAGCCTCAACGCCGAGAACTGCAAGAATATCATGCGGATTAAGAGCACCCTCTGTGATGGTATCGCCCTTGTTGATATGATCGCCGGGCTCAACCTTGACACGCATGCCATAGTGGATAGGATATGCTCTCTCCTCGAGCGACTCGGGATCGGTAACAATGATGTTTCTGATCTTCTTTATCTCACGCTCGGAGACAACACCCGAGATTTCGCTGATAAGAGCGAGGCTCTTGGGCTTTCTTGCCTCGAACAGCTCTTCAACTCTGG
>CAZFZW010000311.1:0-1053 GCA_964523465.1 uncultured Clostridium sp.
AAATCCGCCGTTGTCATAAGTATACACTTCCGTGCAGTTTTTGACAAGGTCATCGGCTCTGATGAGCTGATTCAGCTCGTCATAAGCGAACTGCTGCTGTTTGGTGTACACCGTCTCTGCGGTCTGCCTTTTACCCCAAATGGCGACGCCTTCCAGTATAGCAGAAACTAACCATACACTTGATTAATAATCTTCGAAGAAATTTGTTCCCATTGAGGATAATTCCTTAGAACATCTTCATATGATTGTGTCAGAATACCACCGGGATTTTTGCCTTCTTCTCTTGCTTTTTTTGAGCTGAAAGAAAAGCATTTAAAATTATCTCGTATACTTGGATTTGAAAAATAGTCCTTATCGACCTTGTCCGATAAAAATCCAACAAATTCGTCTATGTAATCTTGCATTATCACTGCAACTGCGCCGTATAGGTTACTACGCCAAATATCAGCTTGCTGAATTTCCTCTTTGGTATATTTGAGTCGGGACTTATTTTTTGGTAGCACCATTGGCCGCTCAACTAATTGAATCAATTCATTAAACGACAACTGTGGCATTAATTCAAATCCATTTTCTTGTCCCCAACCAAAATCATACAGCAGTCTTTTGCGATATAGCTCTCCTGTTTCAGCATTTATATAGAGCCCACCTTGTTGTTTTGAGAATATTGTTCCCTCATAGTCAGGGGAAAAATGAATTGTAATATAAAAATACCGTTTCAAATTTTCCCCTCTCATTCAAAAACATGAATAATTATTTCTGTAACTCTTGGATTATTCAAAAGCGTAGGCATTTCAACGCTCCAAAAGATACTGTCTTCTCCTCGATAGGCACTGTTAGAAACAAATGCATTTACTATACCACTTGCTTGATTGCAGAATGCCGCAGATGCTTGCGACCATACTGTTGTAAAGTCAGTTCCTGGGACTTTTGTAGCAGCATCAGCAACTCGTCCTATAGCTGTAAAATCAATGGTTGTCCTTGCCGTAATCGAACTTCTTGGTAGTAGTTACGCCGCCTGCCGATGAAACAATCGGTCAGCTTGTCACTACTATT
>CAZFZW010000312.1:0-1047 GCA_964523465.1 uncultured Clostridium sp.
TTGTAACGGAGGTATTAGACTTGAATTATTTTGAAATGTATAAAGATGTGTGGAATTATCACAAGAAATACATTGACGGTATCTGTGATAATGACGAATACTGGCAGAATGTAGTTGATGAGAGTAATGCTATTGCAAAGAAATACGGAGAATGTAAGTTTATTATCAATCTGCTACTTGCTGAAATAACAGAATTTGAAAGACTTTATAAGGAGATGAGAGCAAATGCAAACGCAGGAGTATAAAACTTATATGCGTAGCCCGGAGTGGGAAGCCAAGAAGCAACAGCGAATTGAAATTGATAAGGGTTGCGTGATGTGTGGCAGACCATTAGACAAAATCAAGAGTGTGCAGGTGCATCATATTACTTATAAGAATTTGGGTAATGAAAATGTACTCACAGATATATGTACTTTGTGCGGTTCGTGTCATAAGAAGATACATAACTTCTATAATCGTAGGAGAGCGTGAAAGACTAAGTACACCGAGCATAGTAACATCATAAAAAAGAATAGCCGAAAATGGCAGAAAGTAGGTAAATATGGCAAAAAATAATTATCCACAAGCCGGACTTGATGAAATTGAGCCGGGAACAGTACAACAGATTGTTACATCATTGAAAGAGTTGCACGATTTAGGCAGACCTAAGACAGATGATGAAGTTGCAAAACGAATTGACGATTATTTTGATTTTTGTCAGCGTTCCAGTATCAGACCGGGTATTGAATCCTTGTGTATGTCACTACATATAAGCAGGACAACGCTTTTTAGGTGGAATAATGGGGATGATTGCAGTCCGTACAGACAAGAATTGATACAGTCAGCAAAATCCTTTATAGGTGCATTTTTGGAACAAGCAATGTTAGGCGGTAAGATTAGCCCACCGTCCGGCATCTTCCTTATGAAGAACTGGCTATCATATAAAGATGCAATTTCTATTGAAGAAGCAATACCACAAGATACGCATACAAAGGCTTTATCAAATGCAGAATTGCCAAAATTAGGGCAGATGTCACAGACACAAACGGAACTGCTGCCACAATTAAA
>CAZFZW010000313.1:0-1046 GCA_964523465.1 uncultured Clostridium sp.
CTTTGAAGAAGAGGCAGCAAAGGGTCTTGCGATGATGAAAAAGCTTTTCAGATAAGCTATCGTTATGGCATATAAATACGAAAAAATCAAAGTATTTCACAACGCTGCCGAATCAAAAAAGGCCGCAGACATATTCTGCGACGAGATTGAGAAAAGAATCGGAATCCGTCCCGAAAGTGCGGGCGAATCGACCGCAGACATATGCTTTATAGCCGACGAAAGTGCCGTCCATGACGGATATATAATCGATCAGAACGGTGCAAGGCTTACTTTCAAAGCAAAGGGCATAAGGGGTCTTATCTTTGCTACGGGTATGTTCCTGCGTAAAATTGAAGTGAATGATACCAGAATAACGCTCATTGACGACATCGGCGGCGAATATATCCCCGACAAGAAGATAAGGGGTCATCAGCTCGGCTACCGTCCAAAGCCCAACAGCTATGACGCATGGTCGCTTGAGGATTACCGCAAATATTATCTCGACCTGATGTTCTTCGGCTGTAACACGGTTGAGCACATTCCGTATGACGGACTGAATGCCAAAAGAAACGCTTTGATGAAATATGACTCGCAGAATTTTCTTGTTGAGGCATCAAAAATTGCGGATGAATTCGATCTCGATGTTTCGCTGTGGTATCCGAACGACAAAGAGAGCGTGGAGGACGGAATCGAACGCAGAAAAAGAGTGTTTGAACGAACACCGAGAATCAACGCTGTTTTTCCGCCGGGCGGAGACCCCGGCGACTACCCTGCCGACGAATTTATCAGACGGTGTCGTGAATACTCCTCGCTCGTAAAGGAATATCATCCGTCCGCTCAGATGTGGCCGTCGGCACAGCAGCCCCATTCCGTTTTGAATTGGGGCGAGGGTCTTATTGCGGAGCTTGAAAAGCTGCCCGACGAAATAGACGGAATTATCATGGGGCCGAACCACGCCTTTGAACTGGATGAGCTGCGTCGCAGAGTTCCGCAAAAATATCCGCTGAGATTCTATCCCGACATAACTCACAACTTACGCTGTGAATATCCCGTTCATTTCGACAGAA
>CAZFZW010000314.1:0-1041 GCA_964523465.1 uncultured Clostridium sp.
TAAGTTGTTGGCTATGTTTAATAAAGTTGCTGCATCCGGATATCGGTTTCCAAGTTCGTAGTTACGGATGGTGGATTCATTTAATCCGCATTTGTCTGCTAATTCTTTCTGCGTCATATCTGCTGCAATTCTAAAATTCCGAATCAGATAACCTACCCGGCTGGTAAATTTTTCACCCATGTTATTCCTCATTTCTGAGCGACTTGTTGCGAAGAGGCGACGCAAATGTCAGATTTGCGTCTGCTGTCAGGGCTATTTGTTTTCGCTCAGAAACAAATAGCTGTTTGAACAATCGGTATATCAATATGATTGTGCAAACTCTTGCTCCTTGTCCATAATATCCGTACTTTTCAACACAAAAGCACTAGATAAAAAATTAAAGTATGCGTACATTATAACACTAACAGTACAAAAATGAAATGTTTTTTGCTAAAAACTATTGACAGTGCGAAAATGAACTGTTATGATATAAAACATCAAAACCGTTCAGAAATGAACTGAATAATAAAAACGAGAGAGGAGGTTGCATTTTATGGAGAGTAAAAGATTTTTTACGGCAACGGATATACAGGAAATGCTGGGAGTTTCGCTTTCCTATGCGTACAAGTTGATACGAAAACTGAATGCAGAATTGGAAGCAGAGGGACTTGTGACAATAAAAGGTCGTATCAGCAGCAAGTATCTTATGGAACGGATTTACGGATTGTCTGACGAAGGAAAGGAGGCAGGCTAAGTGGCGGTTATCAAAAATAAGAAAACCGGAATGTGGGAGGTACGAACTTATTATAAGGATTGGACTGGCGAGCGAAAGCAGAAAACCAAGCGGGGATTTGCAAAGAAAAGTGAGGCTGTTGAATGGGAAAGAAATTTCAAATTAAAGGATGAGCAGAGTATCAGTATGAGTTTCAAAAGCTTTGTGGATATTTATCTGACGGATTTGGAGCCACGAATCAAGAGAAACACATTTCTTACAAAGAAGCACATTATCGAAACAAAGATATTGCCGTATTTTGGAAAAAGAAAATTGGATGAGATACGAAC
>CAZFZW010000315.1:0-1040 GCA_964523465.1 uncultured Clostridium sp.
TCTGGAACGGAGCGTTTATTATGATAAGCCTCGGTGAAGAGGATACGAAATCCAAAAAGACACAGCACCGCAAAAGAAAAGCAAAATAAAAATTGCCCGACTCGGTAAAGCTTATCGAGTCGGGTTTTGCTTGTGGAGAGATTCTCTGCGTGAGTGGGATCGTTGAACAAAAAGTGGAGCGTATTGATACACGCTCCACTTTTTTATATCGGAATATGTGACAAAGTGCTCTTAACCTTGGCTCTCCCAAAGGGAGAGCCAAGTGTGTTTTCAAGTCTGTTAGACAAAATCCAATCTATCTAACTTTTTCCATTCTATCATGTTGCCTTAATATAAGCAAGAACAGTCCCGAAAAACGCTTTCGGGACTGAATTTGTTTTGTAGGCTTCTGCCAACAGATATGTATTACTGTGTAAGACCGAGCTTCTTTGCCATCTCGGCGGTCTTGAGCTCGAGCAGCTTCGACACGCCGTCCTCCTGCATGGTGACACCGTAGAGGACATCTGCCTCCTCCATAGTGCCACGACGGTGGGTGATGAGGATGAACTGGGTGTTCTTCGTCATACGGCGTGCGTACTGGGCGTAGCGGGTGACATTGACATCGTCAAGTGCAGCCTCAACCTCGTCAAAGAAACAGAACGGTGCAGGCGTGACCTTGAGAATGGAGAACAGCAGTGCTATAGCCGCAAGGCCTTTCTCACCGCCGGAGAGCAGGTCGATGTTTTGGACATTCTTGCCGGGCGGCTGAACCTTTATCTCAATTGCACATTCGAGCACATCCAGCGGATTTTCAAGGATGAGTTCTGCCTTGCCGCCGCCGAAAAGCTCCGAGAATGTCTGACCGAAAATGGTATTTATGCGGTCAAACTGCTCTCTGAACCGCTCGGACATCTTGCCCGTGAGGTCGCCGATGAGGGTGAGCAGTTCGGCTCTTGAGCTTTCAACATCGTCTATCTGCGTTTTCATGAACCCGTAACGCTCGGATACCTCTTTGTATTCCTCTATAGCACCGACATTGACATTGCCAAGTGCCCTTATCT
>CAZFZW010000316.1:0-1037 GCA_964523465.1 uncultured Clostridium sp.
GCTTCTTCAGCCAATAATTCAAACATTGAAAATAGTACAATATTAACAATCGATGGTTCTCCGTACAAGTTCGAAGAAATTAATTTCGATGGTAAAGAAATCACTCGTGTAACGAACTTATCGACTCACACACAAGAATTAATATATTTTGACGAAAATAGAGGAATAGTGTTTTCAAACAATAAGCCTGTAGCCTATGTATCAGAAGAAACATCAACGGAAAACAACACATTACATAGCATATCGCCATTTACCACTGACCCCTACTGGACATATGTAGAAACGAAGTATTATAAGGTCACTTGGGCAAAAGGCGCTAGTATTGCTGTAGTAGCTGGAGCTATCGCCGCAGTTTTACCTGGAAAAAGCAAATTGTCAGTTATCCTTGCTCTCGGTATCGGCACATTAGGCGGTATTGCGGGCTCAGCAATAGGAGGAACCGTTAAACTATCTTTATATAAACATGTAACACCACAAACAGCAAAGATAGAACTTCTTTATGAATGGAGCTTTATTGCACCGACAGGTGAAACCTATGGTCCTTTCTCATACATGCAAACATAAAATACTATCGAATGGTGTGTCGAATCATGAAAACAGGTAAAACAAGCGGTATCGTCCGTTCTGTATCTGCGTTAGCAATATTGATTTACGGTGGATTTATGCTCTATCTCGGTATAGACAGTATTTTATACACTTTATTCTATTATTTCATCTTCTTTGTCCTTACATTTTCGGAAATGCTTGAGACAAGAACATACCGTTTGAGCGATAAAGAAGTTACAACTCGCACTGTCATTCATGCCACAGCCTCTTTCATATTAGCTGTCTTCGGAATAGCCCTACTTTTTATCAACAACACAAAAATTGTTGAAAAAGGCAGCTTTTTATGGTATTTCCCATTTATTATATTCGGCTTAGATGCAATTTCCACTCTTGTTGTTATATCGGTATTCAAACATAAGGAAAGCTGATAACCAATAAAATCCGCTCTCGAAAGAGGGCGGATTTTTGCTTTATTCATCCGCATCGGCTTT
>CAZFZW010000317.1:0-1036 GCA_964523465.1 uncultured Clostridium sp.
CCTGTCTTGTCATAGGCTGTGAGACAAGCTCGGTTACAGCATTGTGACGCTTTGTAATGCGTGCCATACTCAAGAGCGGTCTTTCGAGCCATGAACGAATCATTCGCTTGCCCATAGGAGTGCGTGTTTTGTCGAGCACCCACAAAAGCGAGCCTCGTTTTTCACGGTTTCTTATGGTCTCGACAATCTCGAGATTGCGAAGTGCCGAAACATCAAGACGCATAAAGTTCACTTCGGAATAGAATGATATTTCCGAGATATTCTCAAGGTCGTTACGCTGAACATCACTCAAATATCGAAGTGCCGCACCGAGAGCCGGTACTGCCGCACCGTTTTCGTTTAAATCAAGCTCGGATAAACTGTCCTTTTTGAAATGATTTAATATAAGATCCGTACAGCTCTGAACATTGAAATAGCTTTCGCCGAGTTCCTGTGCCAGAGCTTCGGTTTTGTTCGAAATAAATGAAAATACCTTTGAAAGCGAGGATGCCTCGGGATTAAATACAACCTCACTCGGCATAAATCTGCCGATTTCATTGATTATTTTATCGGGCAATGCGGGAGCGGCAAGTTCTGTCAGATTAACACTGCCCGTTGAAACATCGACAAAGCAAACGCCTGCCGATTCATTACCCATATACACACTTGCGAGGAAATTATTTCTTCCCTCATTGAGCATACTGTTTTCAATAACAGTGCCCGGCGTAAGAACTCTAACGACCTCACGCTTGACAAGACCCTTGGCAAGAGCCGGGTCTTCCATCTGTTCGCATATGGCGACTTTATAGCCCTTTGCAACGAGACGTGCCATATAGCTGTCCGCACTGTGAAAGGGCACACCGCACATTGGAGCACGCTCTTCCTGTCCGCAGGCTCTGCCTGTCAGCACAAGTTCCAGCTCACGGGACACTGTTACCGCATCATCAAAGAACATCTCATAAAAATCGCCGAGTCTAAACATAAGAATAGTATCGGGAAATTTCTTTTTGGTTTCAAAATACTGTTTCATCATCGGAGAAAGCTCTGCCATTCCGAT
>CAZFZW010000318.1:0-1034 GCA_964523465.1 uncultured Clostridium sp.
CGTTCCATCGAGAATCAGGAGGCAGTTCACATATACCCTGCCTGCGAGCTGGTGCTGGGCAGTGAGGAACGCAGGGTGGGGATCGATAAGATATTAAAAGAGGCCGGAAAGGTCTCTGCGAAGCTGCGGGGAGAAATGAAAACCGAAGAAGCACATCGGGTAAACTCCACTGCGGAGCAGTTTGCGGAGGAGGCCGGGGAACTCGGAATCACCGTTGGTCTGGATGCATATCTGTCTTATTTTTGTGAGGAACGGGTATCGCTTCTGGATTATTTTGACCAGAAGGATACGGTTGTTTTTCTGGATGAGACTGTCCGCTGTATCGAGCGGGGCATGTCCACTGAGACGGAATTTTCCGAGAGTATGAAGCAGCGTCTGGAAAAAGGGTATATCCTCCCAGGGCAGATGAGGGAGCTTTTTACCTGCAGGGAGATTTTGGCAAAAATCAGTAATCGCCGTTGTATTGCCATGGTAGCGCTGGATTTGAAAAATAATCATCTGGAAATTAAAAACAGAATGAACATCCAGTTGAAAACGGTAAATCCTTACAATAACAGCTTTGAACTTCTGGTAAAGGACTTAAGCCGTTACAAGAAAAATGGTTACCGTGTTATTTTGCTGTCAAGCTCCCGCACCAGGGCAAAACGGCTGGCTGAGGATTTGATGGAGGAGGGCTTGAATGCCTTTTATTCCGAGGATTTTGACCATGAGGTAAAGTATGGCGAAGTCATGACCGGTTACGGCAAAATCAGGCGGGGCTATGAATACCCGGCCATCAAATTTGTCGTCATTTCCGAGAGCGACATTTTTGGCGGAGAAAAGAAGAAAAAGAAACACCGCCGTACTTATGAGGGAGAAAAAATCGCCAGCTTTACCGATCTGAGCATCGGGGATTACGTGGTGCACGAAAACCATGGACTGGGTATCTACCGGGGCATTGAAAAGATTGAAGTAGATAAGACGGTAAAGGATTACATTAAAATAGAATATGCAGGTGGGGGCAATCTCTATATCCTGGCGACACAGTTGGAATT
>CAZFZW010000319.1:0-1025 GCA_964523465.1 uncultured Clostridium sp.
GTCCTGACTGTCTGCAAGAGCTTTTGAGGGTCAACATTTTTGAATATTCTGTTTTTTAAGAGCGTTTCAGCACATTCCGAAGTTGTCATCTTGTCACCATAAAAACTGTATCATTTGAAACACTTTTATTATATACACGCCCTCTTTCTTTGTCAAGAGTATTGGCTCGTTTCGCCTTGAAAAAATCAGCGTATGATGATATAATTTTTACAAAATGAGACGCATGGAGGAAAAAATATGTCAAGCAACTTTTTCGCAATGATGTCAAGGCTTAAATATATTGACCGCTGGGCACTTATGCGTAACACCCATGCGGAAAATCTCAGCGAGCACTGCATGGAGACGGCGTGCATAGCTCACGCCCTTGCGGTGATAGGCAACAGGCGTTTTGGCAAGTGCTATAATGCCGAACGAACCGCATTGCTCGGACTTTATCACGATGCCCCCGAAACGCTCACAGGCGATATGCCTACCCCTGTCAAGTATTACAACCCTGCCATTCGTCAGGCGTATGCAAAGGTGGAGGAGAGTGCCTGCGAGCACCTTGTTTCCATGCTTCCCGAGGATTTGCAGGCGGACTTTGTACCGTTTTTCTTCCCCGAGCAGGGCGATGAGGAACTGTGGAAGCTTGTTAAAGCGGCGGATAAGATATGCGCTTATATTAAATGTATAGAAGAACGCAAAGCAGGTAACGGAGAATTTGCGTGTGCGGAAAAAAGCACGCTCGATTCAATTGAAAGGCTTGCCGTTCCCGAGGCACAGGAGTTTATTCGTGAGTTTATCGGCGGATATGAGCTTACGCTTGATGAGATTAAGGAATAAAAATGCCGCATTTTCTACAAATGAATCTTGACATTTTTGTAACATTCTGCCAAACAATTGTAAATTTACCGTAAACCTTGACTAACCGAAAACCCTTTGATATAATAACAAAAGAGTATTATGCCAATAAGAGACGGTATAATATTGCAAAACCAGATGAAAATATTTCAGGAGGAAAGAAAATGAAAAGAATCATAGCTTTG
>CAZFZW010000320.1:0-1021 GCA_964523465.1 uncultured Clostridium sp.
TCACTAAGTAGCTTTATCGCCCTGCACGAAAGTGCAGGGCGATTTTTCGGTTTACAATGAATTTTTATCGGGGGCGCAACCCTCATTCCTCCAAGTGGTTTTCTCCCCACTTTGCAAGTTCGGTGAACACGGGGAGCAGAGCTTTGCCTTTTTCGGTCAGAGAGTATTCCACATGGGGCGGTATCTCGTTAAACTGCTCACGGTGGACTATACCGACTTCCTCAAGGTCACGCAGGGTGTTGGAGAGCATGGTGTTGGTTATTCTCGGCACGGCCTTTTTCAGCTCGCCGAAGCGGCAGGTCTCGTTTTTGCAAAGCTCGTATATTATGTGCGTGCGCCATTTGCCGCTGAGAAGCGCGAGAGTGCGGCGCATGGGGCAGTTGTCGCTGACCTGAGAGGTCATGACTCTGTTGAGATATTCGTCTGCCGTCAAATCCTTTTTCATTTTGACCTCCGGTATATTTCGGTATACTATGTATGTTTATTCTGCGTACTTGCGTATTTTATCAATACATAGTATATTATATGTACCATACAATGTCAAGGAGGAACATTATGAAAACCGCTGTTGTCTATTATTCAAAGCACCATGGAAATACCAAGAAACTGCTCGATGCCATCGCCGGGGAGAACGAGATAACCCTTATTGATGTCACGGAGAATCCTGCCGCAGACCTGTCCGAGTATGACCGCATAGGCTTCGCATCGGGTATATATTACTCGAAATTTCAGAAGTCTCTGCTCAAGTTTGCCGCTGAGCATATGCCTGAGGGTAAGGACGCTTTCTTCATCTACACCTACGGCGCAGAAAAGAGCGGATACACCGCTGCGATAACCGAGGCGGTAAGCAAGCATAACGCCAACATTATCGGTGAGTACGGCTGCTTCGGCTTCAATACTTTCGGCCCGTTTAAGCTCATCGGCGGTATCGCCAAGGGTCACCCGACCGAAGATGATATAAAAGGTGTATTAGACTTTTACGCAAGCTTATAACAGAATGTCGGCAGGCTGAGTCCTGCCG
>CAZFZW010000321.1:0-1016 GCA_964523465.1 uncultured Clostridium sp.
AAAGAAGAACAATCCAGGGTGGTAATGCGTACTTCTTTGGAATAAGTGAAATCTTCAAGATACGCTTTTCCATTATTGATATCAGCAAAGGTCATGCCGTTGGCACCGACCGCATAAAGCCTTGTTACAAGAGAACGGGTATCCACCACTCTCTCAATGCTTTTCATATTTTTCTTGTATGCAAACAGGGCACCGCTGTCTTTGCCGTTGACCGTAAGCAGATGCACCAATCGGTTCGGACAGTCAAATACAAGGTCACCGCCGTGGAGATTGGCAATGCTGCGGAGAATAGAAAGAGCATTTTTCTCCGTAGAAGTCCAGGTACGCTTTGATGTAACATTAACCGTTCCCACACTCCACTCCGTATCAGCCAAGGCATACGCCATAGCCACATCCGCCGTTTCTGCATCAAACTTCTTTTCTTCTTTACGAACAGAAAAGGTCAAATCGTAAAATTCCGCTTCGGCATACACTTGTGTCACTGTATTTCCCGCAGTGTCCTTCACATCAGTGATGGTACGGATTTTATAAACATCATCAACAATCTGGATTTTCTTCTCGTTTTCAAGATATTTACGCTTACCGTCACGAAACGGAATAGAAAAGGTCAGCGTATCCTCGCCATTGATTTCGCCCGTGACAATGATGTTATAGGCGTTCTCCAAAATGGCCTCCCACGCTCCGTTATCATCGAGAACCACAGGACGTGCATAGCCGATTTTTTCATATGGTGCTTTCGGAATATCATAAAGGCGGATATCTACAAGTTTCGGTGTCTTGGAAGTATCCGAAGTGGTCAGCGTTACCTTGAAACGGATATAGTTTCGGTTTGGAGATTGCAGTTTTCCGTCTGCTCCGACAGATACCCAATCACTCCAATCCACAAGGTCATCACTGGTGGAGGTTTCCACCGATGCCACTGCCGTTGTGCCTGCGATATACTCACTGGTATAAGACACTCGACCAGTACCGGAGAGGTTGCATTCCATAGCCTTGGTATAGAGGATACCGCTTTC
>CAZFZW010000322.1:0-1014 GCA_964523465.1 uncultured Clostridium sp.
TTTTGCAGTTCTTCCAACTCTCCAGGAAGTCATACCATTACTGGTTTCCTCTGTAATCAGCGCAAAGCTGCAGGCCGGCTTTTTCGGAGTAATGAGCTCCATTCCATCGGATTTTCTGATAAAGGAAATACACTTCATCGTCGGCGCATCAAATACCGCCCTGATTTTATCATTCTCCAATACGATTGACTCATCGGTAATGTTGTCCACTCTGGAATCTACAATCTGCTTTACCTGAATCCGATCCGGTGTTTTCGTATCAATACGGCAAATGGTATAGCCCATCGGCGGCACCGGCATCTGAACCAATAATTTATCGCAGGTATGTCCCCAGTATGTCTCTCCCCAGTGTCCGTCTCTTCCCAGACTCTGAAATGGATATTCTTTTCCATTCATATCCGTAATCCGGGTATATTCCATATCCCCTTTCCAGTCCCACAATGTCAGCTCAACCGGCTCGGTTCGGACAGTCTGTGTCGTGTTAAACAGTGCCATATATCGGACTGCACCGCCGCTCACGGAAGCCTGTGTAAAGCCCCAGTTGCTTCCCCGATCGGTTCCTTTTCCGACTCCGGCACCCAAAGCCCGGTCATCAGCATCCTTTTCCACTGAATTTTCTGCTATATTTCTGCATATCACATCCATTGCATGAATTCCATTTGCCCCGGCAGCGGCCATGGCCTCCTGGAATTTCCCAAGTGCATATTCTCTGGTCTCTATCGTACCGGAGCCGGGTAATATATCATGGAAATGATTAAACAGAATCATTCTCCAGGCTTCTTCCAGATCGGTCTCTCCCTGATAGCCCGGTATTTCCAGTTTTGCCATGCTTTCAAGAGTTTCCGCTTCCTTCAGGCGTGCCTCACCGATGCGGTTCGCCATTTTAATTCTGGACTGGGAGGTATAGCACCCCGTAAATACATAATTCAACTCCTGATCGACAATCGGGAACTGCTCCTTATGTTCCTCCAGATAATCGTAAAACTCACGATATGTACCAAATTTAATCTCCGG